>CAYUKE010000555.1:0-1504 GCA_964445185.1 uncultured Geminicoccaceae bacterium | reverse complement strand
TCTGTCCGTGGTGCAGACCATCACGATGCAGACCTTGCGCAGCGCTGGCGCCAGTGAGGAGGCGCGTGAAAAGGTCTTCGTTCGACTGCGTGCCCTGTCCGCCTCGCACGATCTCGTCTTCCGCGCCGGCGCCCAGGATATCGCCGCTGTACTTTCAGTACAATTGGCACCATTTGAAGATTTTGGCGCTAGACGTGTCCATATGACCGGCGATAAAATCAGACTTCCCGTCGATTTTGTCTATTCGCTTGGACTTATTGTTCATGAACTCATCACGAACGCAGTAAAATACGGATCACTCAGTGTGGATACCGGTCGCATCGACGTTGATTGGCGGGTCGAGAATAGCACGTTGCACCTCACCTGGCGCGAAACGGGCGGCCCCGAGACGTTCCCGCCCACTAAGACAGGCTTCGGCAGTCAGTTGATCCGACAGATGACTGGCCACGCGCGCAACGGCGCAGTGGACTTCGACTTCGTTCGCGAAGGTCTTGTTGTGAACCTTAGCGTCGCCTTGGAGGATTGATCGTGGAGAAACGTCTGCTTGTGCTCGACGACGAGCCGCTCATCGCGTGGGGCATCGCGGCTGAGATGGAAGATTGCGGCTGGTCCACGGTCGTCGTCGGGACCAGCGCCGAGGCTCTCGAGGCCATCGCGTCCGGCGGGATTGACGCGGCTGTGCTTGATTTCAACCTACGCGGCGAGACGGCGGAAGACGTGGCGCGCGCGGTCATCGCCCGCGGGATTCCGTTCGTCTTCGTCAGCGGCGCCATCCCGGAAAGCTTTCCGAACTTCCGCATCCCGGTGAGCGTTCTGACGAAGCCCATCGACTACAGGAAGGTGCACTCAACCTTGGTTGAAAAACTCGGCGAGAGGCCGTCCACCCCTGTGCCCGGCGCCGCTGCCCTCGGCTAGGCTCCGGCCCTAATCATTTCCTTACCAATCCCACCGCACTGTAACACGTAGAGCATCTTGGGCCTTCTCAGGCCCAAATGAGATGCTCTATCGCTTTGACGATGAGCGGTTATTCCCGGGCCAGATGATTCCATCTGACCCGAAACCGCTCTGGTGCTACTACGGGTTTATCGACTTTCTCCGCGCCCGTTGATGGGTAAGGTGCCAGCGCACACATCCGGGTGCGAACGCGTGAACAGGGAGTCTCCGATGAGCGACGCGACACAGATGATCGACACGGCTGTGAAGGGCCACGACGTGATGCTCTTCATGAAGGGCACCAAGCAGTTCCCGCAGTGTGGTTTTTCCGGCCAGGTGGTTCAGATTCTCGACTATCTCGGCGTCGACTACGAGACGATGAACGTGCTCGAGGATGACGAGATTCGGCAGAGCATCAAGACGTACTCGAATTGGCCGACCATTCCGCAGCTCTACGTGAAGGGTGAGTTCGTGGGCGGCTGTGACATCATCCGCGAGATGTTCCAGGCCGGTGAGCTGGTCCAGCTCTTCGAAGAGAAGGGCGTCGCAACGGCCCCGGCCGCCTGATCGT
>CAYUKE010000554.1:0-1508 GCA_964445185.1 uncultured Geminicoccaceae bacterium | reverse complement strand
CGCTGTTCGAGCTGGCTCTCAGAAGCGCGGCCGACGCGCCGCTCGGTGCTGGCGACGCGCCGGTGGCAGCGGACCCGGTGCGCCTGGACGCCTTGATCACCGAACTCATGCGCGCGTGCTTCGTCTGGCCGGTGCTGGACGCCGCAGCGACGGGCCCGGTGAGTGCGAATACCGTCGAAGCCGTCTTCGCCGAGGCCTACGACCTCGTCGCGCGCCGTCGCCACCTGATCGCGTTCGCCGACAAGTGCGCCGAGGAGGTCCCGGCGCTCGGCGAGGCGTGGCACGTGCGGACCCGGCGTGTCTACTTCGCCGCCCTCGAGCGCTGCCTCGAGCGGCACGCGGCCGCGGGGATCGTGCGCGGCGACCTGCCCTTCGCCGCCACCGCTCGCGCGCTCCTCGAGATGATCGTGTGGATGGCGCAAAAGCGGCTGCGCGACCGCGAGGCACCCGCCTGCGATGATGACGCGGCGCGCACGGCGACGCTCGCCCTCGTCATGGCCGCCCTCCGCGCGACGGATGGGCAAGCGGATGGGCAAGCCGATGCCTTGCCTCGCCTTTAGCGAGAGACTTCCGACCGGCAGCCGCAGCGTCTATACGCGGCTTTCTGCTTTTTGCTTCTATTGGAACCGCCCAAATGGCCGAACCCGCTCGCAGCTCCGACCAACGCCAGCGCGCGCCCGACGCCGCCATCGGGCAGATCGAGCGCGCCTTCGGCAAGGGCTCGGTCATGCGCCTCGGGCAGCGCGAGCAGGCGATCGAGATCGAGACCGTGTCGACCGGCTCGATCGCCCTCGACATCGCGCTTGGCATCGGCGGCCTGCCGCGCGGCCGCGTCGTCGAGATCTACGGCCCTGAGAGCTCGGGCAAGACCACGCTCACGCTCCATGCCGTCGCCGAGGCGCAGAAGGCCGGCGGCACTTGCGCCTTCATCGACGCCGAGCACGCCCTCGACCCGGGCTACGCCAAGAAGCTCGGCGTCGACACCGACGACCTTCTGATCTCGCAGCCCGATACCGGCGAGCAGGCGCTGGAGATCGCCGACACCCTGGTCCGCTCCGGCGTCATCGACGTCGTCGTCATCGACAGCGTCGCCGCGCTGGTGCCCAAGGCCGAGCTGGAAGGCGAGATGGGCGACAGCCTGCCGGGGCTCCAGGCGCGACTGATGAGCCAGGCGCTGCGCAAGCTGACCGCGAGCATCAGCCGCTCGAAGTCGATGGTGATCTTCACCAACCAGATCCGTTCGAAGATCGGCGTCATGTTCGGCAGCCCCGAGACGACCACCGGCGGCAATGCGCTCAAGTTCTACGCGAGCGTCCGCCTCGACGTCCGGCGCATCGGCGCCGTCAAGGACCGCGACGAGATCGTCGGCAATCAGACGCGGGTGAAGGTCGTCAAGAACAAGATGGCCCCGCCCTTCAAGCTGGTCGAATTCGACATCATGTACGGCGAGGGCATCTCGAAGACCGGCGAGCTGATCGACCTCGGGGTGAAGGCGCGCTTGGTCGAGA
>CAYUKE010000553.1:0-1510 GCA_964445185.1 uncultured Geminicoccaceae bacterium | reverse complement strand
AAGCGCGTTCCCGTTGTGGAACGCCGCCTTCAGCCAGACTCGACCAACGGCGCGCGCGGCCGCAGGTCGATCATGCCGCTCGCGAGCGCGTAGCCGAGGGCAACAGTCACGAAGGCCGCCAGCACGGTGGTCACCAGCGCCTTGACCAAGAGCCGCGGCCGCTCGGGCGCGCCGGCGGCGTGGCCGGGCTCGGGGTTGGTCGGTGCCTTGGCGCCGAACGGCAGGGCCATGAAGAACAGGACCCACCAGGCCATGGTGAAGACGACCAAGGCACCGAAGAGGCTCATATCTGCTCGAGTTCGACCAGCGTGCCGCAGAAGTCCTTCGGGTGCAGGAACAGCACCGGCTTGCCGTGGGCGCCGATCTTCGGGTTGCCGTCGCCGAGCACGCGCGCGCCCTGGGCCTTGAGCTGGTCGCGGGCGGCGATGATGTCCTCGACCTCGTAGCAGACGTGGTGGATGCCGCCGTTCGGGTTCTTGTCGAGGAAGGCGGCGATCGGCGAGTTCTCGCCGTACGGCAGCAGCAGCTCGACCTTGGTGTTGGGCAGCTCGATGAAGACGACGGTGACGCCGTGCTCCGGCTCGTCCTGGGGCGGCGTGACGGTGGCGCCGAGGACGTCTCGATAGCGCGCGGTCGCCGACTCGAGGTCGGGGACGGCGATGGCAACGTGGTTCAAGCGGCCGATCATGGGTGGTTCCTCCCTTACGTGGAAACGTCCTCCAGCTGGGCCAAGAGCTCAGGCGAGAGGCGCGTGATCTGCACCTGGATCACCGGGCGCCGATCGCGCGAGAGACCCAAAAGTCGACGGACGCTGCCGCGCACCCGTTCCTCGATGCGCGCGTCGTCCTCCGCCTCGCGATCGTCCAGCGTCTCGACCTCGGCGACGAGCCCGTCGGCGAGCCGCTGGCGGGCATGCGCGTCGTCCTCCAGCTCGACGGTGCCGACCGAGGTGACCTGCGGCGGTGCGAGGACCGAGCCGAAGTTGTCGAGGACCAGGCTGACGAAGACGGTGCCGTTGTTGCCGAGCCGCCGGCGCAGGCGGAAGCGGTCGGCGTCGACCGCGACGAAGGCGCCGTCGTCGAAGGCGTGCCGGCCGATCGGCAGCTCGCCCGCCACCGCCGGCGTGCCGGGCGCGAGCTGCACGAGATCGCCGTCGGTGACCAGGAGCGCGTGCTCGACCCCCTGGGCGTGGGCAAAGCTGACGTGCTCGCGCAGATGGCGCAGCTCGCCGTGGACCGGAACGGCGATCTGCGGCTTCACCCATCGGTAGAGCTGGGCCACCTCGTCGCGCGACGGGTGGCCCGAGACGTGGACGAAGTGATCGTCCTCGGTGATGACGTCGATGCCGGCGCCGACGAGATTGTTGTGCAGGTCGTAGATGATGCGCTCGTTGCCGGGGATGATCTTCGAGGAGAAGATCACCGTGTCGGCCGGCTCCAAGCCGCTCCGCGGATGCGAGCCCGCCGCGATCCGCGCCAACGCCGCCCGCGGCACGGCTTGGCTGCCGGTG
>CAYUKE010000552.1:0-1514 GCA_964445185.1 uncultured Geminicoccaceae bacterium | reverse complement strand
CGACCTGCTGAAGGCGTTCGAAGGGCGCTGATGCATGTCTCATGCACACGGACATTCCGACCCCGTCGCTCTGACGACGACCGTGCTATCGTGCCCGTAGGCGAGCGAGCGGCCACCGCCGCATGACCGCCGACGCCTTCCTCACCCGGGCGCTAGAAGAGCCCGAGGGCGCGCGCGACGAGCTGGTCGCCGGCGGGGGCGCCCCTCACCCGTCGGCCCACAGGCACGGCACGCCGCAGGCGGCGATGCTGGGCCCGTTGGTGAGGATCACGGCGCCGGTGCGCTGCGCCGTGGCGACCAGGACGCGGGCCGACAAGTCGGCGGGTGCTGTCAGGTTCGCCGCCTGCTCGGCCGTTTCGGCGTCGAGGGTCGGGAGCTGGAAGCCCTGGCTCCGAAGCATCGCCGCCAGGCTCGCGTCGTCGGGCCCGCGCAAGCTCGGCAGGCGCTCGGCCGCGACCAAGCGGGTGATCCGGAACAGCGTCGGCGCGGTGACGCCAACGAGCGGCGTTTCCTCCTCGAGGATCGTGCGGAGCCGGTGCGGGAAATCGGCAGCGCCGGTGACGAAGCCGACGAGCGCGGGCGCGTCGGCCAGATAGCGCATCAACCTCCCTCACCCTCGAGCGCCGCGGCGACGTCGGCGTCCGACAGCCCCATCTGCCGCATCGCCGACCGGGCGGCGCCGAAGGCCGGCCGACGCCGGGCGGGCTCGTGCGCCACCAGTCGGGCCACCGGCCGGTTGCGGTTGGTGATCACCACCTCCTCGCCGGCCACCGCCGCCTGCACCAACGCCGAAAGGCGCGTCTTCGCCGCGTAGATGCTCGCCGCGATCATGGTCTCGTCCTGACTAGATTGATGACTAGATCAGGTTTCTAACCAATTGGTGCGCGCGGCGTCGAGCTCTTAGGCGCCGGCTGGACGGGGCGGCACGGCTCGCCTAGCTATGCCGACCCGAGGGAGGAGACCCGATGGCGCGTTCGGTTTTGGATCTCGTCGGCAACACGCCGCTCGTGCGGCTCCATGGCCCGTCGCGAGCCACGGGTTGCGAGATCCTGGGCAAGTGCGAGTTCTTGAACCCCGGCGGCAGCATCAAGGACCGGGCAGCGCTCGCTATCGTCGAGGACGCCGAGGCGCGAGGCGCCCTTCAGCCGGGTGGCGTCATCGTCGAGGGTACGGCCGGTAACACCGGCATCGGTCTCGCCATGGTCGGCTGCGCCAAGGGCTACCGCACCATCATCGTGATGCCGGAGACCCAGAGCCGCGAGAAGCAGGACACGATCCGCGCGCACGGGGCCGAGCTGCGGCTGGTCAAGGCCGTGCCCTACAAGGACCCCGGCAACTACGTCCGCGTCTCGGAGCGGCTCGCCGCCGAGGTCGCCGAGCGCGAGCCCGCGGGCGCGGTCTGGGCGAACCAGTTCGACAACGTCGCCAACCGCGATGGCCACGAGCGGCATCTGGGCCCCGAAATCTGGGCCGACACCGACGGCGCCGTCGACGCCTTCGTCTCCGCGGTGGGT
>CAYUKE010000551.1:0-1520 GCA_964445185.1 uncultured Geminicoccaceae bacterium | reverse complement strand
GGGCTCGGGGCCGAATGGGCTCGACCCGCGTGGCGCCGAAGACGCGGTCGAGTTCGAGCGGCAGACCGAGAAGCTCGTCGCTGCGCTGCTCGAGCTCGACGCCGACGTGTTAGGATTGATCGAGCTCGAGAACGAATACGGCGACCAGAACGGTGACGGCGCATTCGCGATCGGTTTCCTCGTCGATCAGCTCAACGCAGCAACGGCGCCAGACACCTACGCGTTCATCGACCCTACGGGCGGGGCAGGCTTCGTCGGCACGGATGCCATCACTACCGGCTTCATCTACAAGCCCGAGTCCGTCAGCGTCGTCGCGAGCGACGTGCTGGTCTTCGAAGAAGCGTCCGCGGCCACCACCTTCGCCTTGGCCGACGTGTTGAACCAAGTGGCATCCGTCGACGACGAAGTTGGCGACTTCCAGCGCAATCGACCGGCGGTCGCCGCCACCTTCCAGGAAAACGAGACCGGCGAAACCGTCACGGTAGCCGTCAACCATTTCAAGTCGAAGGGTGACAGCAACCTCGAGGACGTCGTCCGCGACGCCCAGGCCCACCTCGCCGAAGGCGGCACGACGATCTCACAGGAGGATATCGACGCCCTGATCGCCGATCCGAACTACGACCAGGGTGGCGGCGCTGCCTTCTGGAACCAAGTACGCACCGACGCCGCGCTCGAACTGGCGGCTTGGTTCAACGACGGGTCGGCAAGTGGCTACGCGGGCGGCACCGTCGGCGACCAGGACTTCCTGATCATCGGTGATCTCAATGCCTACGGCGCTGAGGACCCGGTCCAGGGACTGCTGATGGACGGTTACGGCGATCTGGTTGACGAGTTCCTCCCGGAAGACGCGCTAGCCTACTCCTTCGGCTTTCCTATCGATCTCGGTACGAGCCCACAGTCGCAGGCCTTCGGCACGCTGGACTATGACCTCGCAAACGACGCGCTCGCCAGCCAGGTCACCGGTGCCGCCGAGTGGCACATCAACGCCGATGAGGCCTCGGCCTTCGACTACAACACGAACTTCAAACCTCAGGAGCAGATCGACGGGCTCTTCGCGCCGAACCCCTTCCGCAGCTCCGACCACGACCCGGTCATCGTCGGCCTCGACCTCGGCAGCGCGCCGCTCTACGCCGTCAACGCTGGCGGCGAAGCCGTCGCCAACTACGTCCTGCCGGCCGACGCAGTCGTCGATGCCACCCTCATTGATTTCGGGCCCGATCGACCTAAGCGCGGACAATCCCCGCTCGCCCTTCGTCGCTGACGGCGGCATCAACGCTAGGAACGGCAGCCAGACCGTGTTCAGCTCCAACATCGATGGCGGCCCGACGGTCGAAGAGGAACCGGTGTTCCTCACGGAGCGCTGGAGGGACCTGCGCGGCGATGAAGACCTCATCTGGTCGTTCGAGGTCGAGGCAGGCAAGGAGGTGCTGGTCGACCTGCTCTTCGCGGAGATCTTCGAACCCGTGGCCGGCGTCGGCCTGCGCGTGTTCGACGTCGTCATCGAGGACGAGCTGGTGCTC
>CAYUKE010000550.1:0-1520 GCA_964445185.1 uncultured Geminicoccaceae bacterium | reverse complement strand
AAGTAGTGATCGATCGTCGTGACGCCGAGCTCGACCGATTCGAGGTTCTGGTAGGCGAAGTCGACGTCGGCCAGCACGGACTTGAGCAGCTCCGGCTGCTGCGCCGGCTTCCCGCTGCGGCCGTAAGCGAAGCACTTGCGCTTCGTGTAGGCCTCGGCGAGCTCGTCCTCGTCCTGCCAGCAGCCGCTGTCGACGAGTTGGTTGACGTTGGCGCCGTAGGCACCGTCGGCGTTGCTGAAGACGCGCAACGCCGCCGTTTCGAGGTCGACACCGGTCGCCGCGGCGTGGGCCAGGGCGTGCTTGCGGACGAAGTTCTGTTCGAGGTCCTCGTCCTCGGCGGTCGCAGCGAGGTATGCGGCCTCGGCGAGAAGCCGGGTCTGGAGTGGCAGCAGATCGCGGAAGATCCCCGACAGCGTCATCACCACGTCGATGCGCGGCCGGCCGAGCTCCGCAAGCGGGATCAGTTCGGCGCCGGCAAGCCGGCCGTAGCTGTCGCAGCGCGGCCGTGCGCCGAGCAGCGCCAGGGCCTGCGCGATCGGGCCGCCCTCGCTCTTAAGGTTGTCCGTTCCCCACAGAACCATCGCCACGGATTGGGGCAGCGCGTCACCGTCCGCCGCGTAGCGGTCGAGTAGGCGCGATGCCTGCCGACGCCCGTCCTCGACGGCGAAGGTGCTCGGGATCCGGAACGGATCGAAGCCGTGAAGGTTGCGACCGGTCGGCAGGATCGCCGGTGTCCGCACCAGATCGCCACCGGGCGCAGGAGGGACGAAACCGCCGTCGAGCGCGTGGAGAAGCCCCTGCAGCTCATGATCGACCGCTAGGAGTTCGTCCGTGGCGGCGAGCTGGCGCAGCACCGCGATCGTCGCGTCGTCGGCCTGATCACCCGCCGCTCGCTCGGCCGTGGCACCGGCGACGAGCGCTTCGAGCGCGGCGGTCTCCAACCGTATGCCGTGGCTCGCTTCGGCGACCGCCGCAAGCATGTCAACGCGCTCCTCTGGCGACGGCGGCTCGCCGACGACGTGGAGACCATGCGGGATGAGGCTGTACTCGACCTCCAGCACCGTTGCCGCGAGCGCCTGAACGCGGGCTTCGAGGTCGCCGTCCCACGCCGGCTCGGCCTCGGCCAGATCGACGGTCGCGGCCTGCGCCTGGATCAGCGCCGCGAGATGGTGACGTTCGTTGCAGGCTTCGGGCGGAAGCGCGCGCCAACGGTCGAGCGACGCCTTCAGCTCCAGGAGACCCTTGTACAGGCCCGCCTGCGCAAGCGGCGGCGTCAGATAGGTCACGAGCGTGGCCGCCGAGCGTCGTTTGGCGATCGTGCCCTCGGAGGGGTTGTTGGCGGCGTAGAGATAGATGTTCGGAAGCTCGCCGATCAGTCGGTCAGGCCAGCATGACGCGGTCAGCCCGACCTGCTTGCCAGGCATGAACTCGAGCGCGCCAACCATCCCGAAGAGGAGCACCGCATCCGCGCCGAAACCGACCTTGAGAAATCGGTACAAAGCGGCGAAAGCCTGCCTCCG
>CAYUKE010000549.1:0-1531 GCA_964445185.1 uncultured Geminicoccaceae bacterium | reverse complement strand
GGCCGGGCGGCGGCGGCACCGACTATCCGGCGTTCTACAGCTACGCGTACCCGACACCTGCGGGGTTCGCGGACGCGCCGAACGTTCCGTCCGAGGCCTTCTACAGCGATGCACTCGGCGAGTTTGTCCTGCCGTACGATGCGGTCAGGACATCGCCTGAGCCCGGCCGGCTGCTCTTGGCGTTCCTCCAGGCGACCTATGAAAGCGCAGCCAGCCTCGGCGGCTGGGACCGTGCGGCATTGGAGAGCGCCTTCGGCGAGCCGCGCGTGCCGCGCCCTTCATCGAACGAGGTCCAGTGAGCGGAGACACGCGTTCACGCCGTCATCGCCTTTCGCAACGCCTCGATCGCGCGGTCGATGCCGCCGTCGTCGATGTCGAGGTGGGTGCACGCGCGCATGACGTAGGTGTCGAGCGCGCCGATGCGGACTCCGGAAGCCATCAGCGCCTCCTGTAGGTCCGGAGCGTGCCGGCCCGACGGCGCCGTTGAGAAGAATACGAGGTTGGTTTCCACTGGGGCGTTGAGCAGCTCGAGCCCGTCGATCTCGCTGATCGCATCGGCTAGTTGCTGCGCCCGCGCGTGATCCTCGGCCAGCCGGTCGACGTGGTGGTCGAGCGCATGCAGCGCGGCAGCGGCAATGATGCCCGCCTGGCGCATGGCGCCGCCCAGCTGCTGCTTGATGCGCCAGGCCTCGTCGACCGTTTCCTTGGAGCCCGCGAGGCAGGCACCGACCGGGGCCCCGAGGCCTTTCGAGAAGTCCAGCCAGACCGTGTGGCAGAGCCGGCCGTAGTCGCTGAGCGCGACGCCGGCGGCGATCGCCGCATTGGCGAGGCGGGCGCCATCCATGTGCACCTTGAGCCCATGCGCGCGGGCCGTGCGTTCGACGTCGATGACCTCGTCGACCGTCCAGACGGCGCCGCCGCCCATGTTGGTCGTGTTCTCGATGCAGACGAGGCTGGTGCGTGGGTTGTGCCGGTAGCTGCCGCGCACGGCCGCCTCGACCTGGGCGGACGTGAACTTGCCGCCCTTGCCGGCGAGCGGGCGGAGCATGCAGAAGCCGTTGGCGGCCGGACCGCCACTCTCGTAGTGGATCGGGTGGGTGGTCGCCTCAAGCAGCACCTCGTCGCCGGGCCGGGTGTGGAGGCGGAAGGCGATCTGATTGGCCATCGTGCCCGACGGGAGAAACATGGCCGCCTCATGGCCCAGGAGCGCCGCCGCCCGCTCGCAGAGCGCATTGACGGTCGGGTCTTCGAAGGCCTGTTCGTCGCCGACCTCCGCCTCGGCCATGGCCTGCCGCATGGCGGCAGTGGGCCGCGATTTGGTATCGCTGCCGAGATCGACGAAGGCGTTCATGGTCACTGTCCTCCGGTGGGCCGGCGCATCGTGGCGGCTGTAGCGGCGGAGGCAATAGGCCGCCTCAGCGCAGCCTGACGCTGGGAGGCCAAGTCGCGGCGAGCGGCGCCCGGCGTCAGTTGGTGGTGGGCGCCGGCGGCAACGCTTCCGCGAGGCTCGGATCGTGGCGGCGCCGGGCAT
>CAYUKE010000548.1:0-1539 GCA_964445185.1 uncultured Geminicoccaceae bacterium | reverse complement strand
TCTCGATCAGATAGGCGATCGCCTTGCCGCCGCCGCCGCCCGACATGTTCTCGTAAGTTGCTTGACCGAGCAGACCCGACTTCGTCAGCGCCTCACCGGTGCCTCGAGCCGTGCCGTCCCAGCCACCGCCGGCACCGCCTGGCACGAGGAAGTGCACGCTGTCGAGATCAGCCGCGAGAGCCGGGGCGCCGATGGCGAGCGTGACCGCGACGGCAGCGCCTCGGAAGCCGTGCCATAAGTTCATTTGATGCCTCCCTGAACGATCTTGTAACACCTTCCGACGTGGGTTTTAGGAACACCGGGGCGGATCTACCACCCCTTTCGTAACGTTGGGGCGTCCCTGAAGGCGCCTTGGGTAGCCGTCAGCCGCGGCGGGCGAGCGTCCGCAGCCGCAGCGCGTTGAGCTTGATGAAGCCCTGGGCGTCCTGTTGGTCGTAGACGGTGTCGGTCTCGAAGGTGGCGAGGTCGGCGTCGTAGAGGCTCTTGGCCGACTTGCGGCCGACGACCTGGAGCCCGCCCTTGTAGAGCTTGAGCCGCACCGTGCCCTCGACGTGCTCCTGGCTGGCATCGATCAGCGCCTGCAGCATGACGCGCTCCGGCGCGAACCAGAAGCCGTTGTAGATCAGCTCAGCGTAACGCGGCATCAGCTCATCCTTGAGATGCGCCGCACCGCGGTCGAGCGTCAGGCTCTCCATCGCCCGGTGCGCGTGCAGCAGGAGCGTCCCGCCCGGGGTCTCGTAGACGCCGCGGCTCTTCATGCCGACGAAGCGGTTCTCGACGAGGTCGAGCCGACCGACACCGTTGGCGCCGGCGATGGTGTTGAGACGGCTGAGAAGGGCCGCGGGCGACAGGGCGTCTCCGTCGACGGCGACCGGGTCACCACGCTCGAAGGCGATTTCGACGTAGGTCGGCGCGTCGGGCGCCTCTTCGGGGGCGATCGAGCGTGTGAACATTTCGGCGCCGGGCTCGACCCAAGGGTCTTCGAGTGCCAGGCCTTCGTAAGAGATGTGCAGGAGGTTGGCGTCGGTCGAATACGGTGGCTCGCCACGCTTGCCACGCGGGATCGGGATCTGGTGTTGCTCCGCGTAGGCGATCAGGCGCTCGCGCGAATCGAGGTCCCAGAAGCGCCAGGGGGCGATGACCCGGATCGTCGGGTCCAAGGCGTACGCGTTCAGCTCGAAGCGGACCTGGTCATTGCCTTTGCCGGTGGCGCCGTGAGCGATCGCGTCCGCGCCGGTCTCGTTGGCGATCTCGACCAGGCGCTTGGCGATCAGCGGGCGCGCGATCGACGTGCCGAGCAGGTACGTGCCCTCATAGACCGTGTTGGCGCGGAACATCGGGAAGACGTAGTCGCGGACGAACGCCTCCTGCAGATCCTCGATGTAGATTTCGTTGACGCCCAGCATCTCAGCCTTGGCCCGTGCCGGTGCGAGCTCCTCGCCTTGGCCGAGGTCGGCGGTGAAGGTGACGACCTCGCAGCCGTAGACGTCCTGCAACCATCGCAGGATCACGGATGTGTCGAGACCGCCCGAATAGGCG
>CAYUKE010000547.1:0-1542 GCA_964445185.1 uncultured Geminicoccaceae bacterium | reverse complement strand
GTCGACGTCGAGGACCGCGACGCGCTCGAGGCCGTGGACGTCGAGCGCGCGGGCAGCTGCCACGGCGATGTTGTTGAAGAAGCAAAAGCCCATGGCGACGGCGGGCTCGGCATGGTGACCGGGCGGGCGCATCGCCGAGAACGCACGTCGCGTGGTGCCCGCCATCACCGCGTCGACCGCAGCCACGGCGCCGCCCGAGGCCCTGAGCGCAGCCTCGCCGGTGAAGGGGTTGAGCCAGGTATCCATGTCGAGCGGCGCCACGCCCTTCGCCGGCACCTGCTCCAGCACATTCGCAACATGCGCTGCCGTGTGGGCGCGAACGAGATCATCGCGCGCGGCCCGAGGGGCCTCCTCGCGGGCGAGTGCGAGGCTGGCGTCGTCGTCCAGGGCCTTCAGAATGCGCTGCAACCGGATTGGCGCTTCCGGATGTCCCGCCCCAGGGTCGTGCTGCAGGCCGACTGGATGAGAATAGACGAAGAGGCTCATGTCAGGCCGCGAGATCGGCGAGTTGCTGAACAAAAGACTGCGCACGGGCCAACCGTTCGGCCGGCGATGCCGTTTCCTGCCCCAGGACGAGCCTGTGGTCGGGTCGAACTCGAATACGCCCTCGACTGTCGGCGATCAACGGCACCAATCGCTCGGGACGGCGGAACTGGTTGTCGTGAAAGGCGATGACGATCCCCTTCGGCCCCGCGTCCAGCTTTTCGACGTTGGCCCGACGGCAGGCGAGCTTGAGGTGGACGAGGGCGATCAAGTTGTCGGTCTCGGCGGGAAGACGGCCGAACCGGTCGATCAGCTCCGCCCCGAAGGCCTCGACGTCCGCTGGCTCCTCTAGCGAAGCAAGGCGGCGATAGAGGGCGAGACGCAGATCGAGATCGGCGACGTAGTCGTCGGGCAGCATCGCCGCGACGTCGATCGTGATCTGCGGCGCCCAACGCGTGGCCGCCTCACCGTCCCCGCCCAGGTCCCCACCCGCCTCGCGGGCCCGCTGCAACGCTTCGTCGAGCAGCTGCTGGTAAAGCTCGAAGCCAACCTCCTTGATGTGGCCTGACTGCTCATCGCCGAGCAGGTTGCCATGGCCGCGAATGTCCATGTCATGGCTCGCGACCTGGAAGCCGGCGCCGAGCCCGTCGATCGTCTCCATGACCCGCAGCCGGCGCTCCGAGGTTTCTTGCAGGACGCGGTTCGGCGGCACCGTGAAGTAGGCGTAGCCCCGCACCTTGCCCCGCCCGATGCGGCCGCGGAGCTGGTAGAGCTGGGCAAGACCGAAGCGGTCGGCGCGATGTACGATCAGGGTGTTGGCGCTGGGGATGTCGAGCCCACTCTCAATGATGTTGGTTGCGAGCAGCACGTTCAGCGCGCCCTCGTCGAACGCTGCCATGACCTGCTCGAGCTCCTTCGCGGCCATCCGGCCGTTGGCGACGCCGACCTTGAGCTCGGGCGCGAGCTCGCGCAGCTCTTCCAACAGCTTGGCCTGGTCCTCGATGCGCGGGCAGACGTAGAAGCTCTGCCCGCCGCGAAAGTGCTCGCGCAGCAGCGCCT
>CAYUKE010000546.1:0-1554 GCA_964445185.1 uncultured Geminicoccaceae bacterium | reverse complement strand
CCGGCGGCGTCATGCCCGCATATTTCATCCGCCACGAATAGAACGTGGCTTGGCTGATGCTGGTCGTGTCGCGAACGTGGTGGAAATGGGAGGGCGGCGTAATCTCCGGGTGACCTGAACCCACCCAATCGGCGGCTGCCACCGCCAGGGAGATCACGCCATGAGCGAGATTACCGACGCCGACGCGGGAGCGCCATCGGCGGTCGACGTCGATAACGACCCGATCGAGGATCGGCTGCGGCGGAACATCCGCGCCACCATCGAGGCGCTGTTCGAGGAGGAGCTCGAAGCCCTCCTCGGCCGCTGCCGCTACGAGCGCGGGAACGGGGCTGTCGTGGGTTACCGCCACGGCCGGCGCGAGCGCCGGCTCGCGGGCACGTTCGGCACGACGGCGGTGAGCGTGCCGCGGGCGCGCGTCGAGGACGAGGCCGGCAAGGTCGGCGAATGGCGCTCGCAGGCGCTGTCCCGCTACCAGCGCCGGACCAGGACGGCGGAGGCCCTGATCGCCTCGCTCTATCTGGCGGGAACCAACACGCGGCGGGTCAAGCGTGCGCTCTACGGCCTGTTTCGGGGTGCGATCGGCAAGGACGTGGTCAGCCGCGCCTGGCGCAAGGTGAAGGTCGACTGGGACGCTTGGTGCGCCCGCAGCCTCGCCGAGGAGGACATCGTCCGGCTGATCGTCGACGGCACCGTCGTGAAGACGCGCATCGACAAGAAGGCGACCAACATCACGGTGCTGGCCGCGATCGGTGTCCGCCGCTGTGGCCAGAAGGTGTTGCTCGCGATCCGCAACATGGGCGGGGAGAGCAAGGCGGCCTGGAGCGCCTTTCTGGGCGACCTCGACGCCCGCGGCCTGAAGCGGCCGGCGTTCGTCGTCGCCGACGGCGCGCCGGGCCTCGACGCCGCACTGACCGGGCTGTGGGGCGAGGATCTGGCGATCCAGCGCTGCACCGTGCACAAGCACCGCAACCTGCTCGCCCACGCGCCCAAGGCCCTGCACGACGAGTTGAGCGAGGATTACCGCGACATGATCTACGCCGAGACCGCGGCCGACATCGAAACCTGTCGGCAGGCCTTCGTGAAGAAATGGCGGCTCAAGTGCCCCGCCGTCGCCGCCAGCCTCGAAGAGGCCGGCGAGCGCCTGTTCGCCTTCACGCGCCTGCCGGCCGAGCAGTGGAGGTCGGCGCGGACCACCAACGCCATCGAGCGGCTCAACGAGGAGTTCCGCCGCCGCATCAAGACCCAGACCGTCCTGCCGGCGGCCGAGACGGTGCCCATGCTGTTCTGGGCGCTCCTGGCGTCGGGGCAGATCGTCATGCGCAAGGTCGACGGCTGGCAGTCCCTCGATCAGCCCCTCGAGCCCACCGCCCTTGACCACGCCGCCTGATCAGGCGCAGCTACCGACGCTCGGAGCGCCGATCGAGAATTTCCACCAGAAACGCGACACGACCACGATGAAGGTCGAGGGCGTGTATCCGCTCGCCTTCGAGACCGAGGACGACGTGGCCGAGCATCTCCCTCGCTTCATCGAGGCCTACAACGCGAGACGCCTAC
>CAYUKE010000545.1:0-1572 GCA_964445185.1 uncultured Geminicoccaceae bacterium | reverse complement strand
GGTGCGTTGCTTTCGCGGCCTCGCTCGTCGCCGGGCCGCTTTGTGGCTCGGCTCAATCGACGGTGGTGGGCGGGCCGGCGCGGCCGTCCGCCGCTGGGGGCATCGAGGGCAAGCTGACGCCGGAGCAGGCCAATAGGGCGCTGGATGCCTTTCGCTCGACCTTCGCCGGCATCCGCACGAACTGGCAGAACCAGCCCGCTTGCGGTGATGGCGGGGGCGGCGATACTTCGCGACGCCCCAGTGCGGCATTCTACGGCTGGAGCGCGGCGGAACCGCTCGGCGCCAACATCGCGTCGGATATCGAGACGAGCGCGCGCAAGGCTGTTGAAAGCCTCCTCGCGCCGACCCACACCTTCGACGACGCCAAGGCCTTGGCTCAAATCGCCAGGATGAAGCGCGTCGCAGACAGGTCCGTCCGTGATATCCAGGACCTGCTGGACGAACTGGATGCCGTCGACATCGTCGTCGTTCTGGCGCCGGGACCGAGCCTGGCGGACGCGACGACCGTCAAAACGATCCTGCATGTCGAGGCGCGCCGGCGCATCGAGGGTGGCGTCGAGACGTGCAGCTATCAGCAGCCGACCGTGGAGATCGCGTTCGAGCGGCTGGCGGTCGCATCGCCTACGCCAGAGCCGACCCTGATTGAGCAGATCGTCGCCTTCTGGGAGGCGCATCAGCGGCTCGGCTGGCTCGGGATCGGCCTCGGCATCATTGGGCTGGTGCTTGCGGTCGGTGCGATGCGCCCGCGGAGGCGCCGCGGCCCGGGGCCAGCGGGCGGGACGCCCTCAGGGGACGGGAACGATGATCGCGGCGGAGCGCCATCCGGTGGCGGCAGTGCCTCGTCTGGCAGCGGTGGGGCCGCCGCATCGGGGTCGGGAACGGCGGTGGGGTCCGTCGGCGGCGCTGCAATCATCGGGGCAACCGACACCACCACCCCGGCGCTGCCGCCCTCGCCCGACGACCGCGTGCCGCCGGCCCCGCCTGCCTTCCACTACGTGCGCAAACCCTACGTTGAGAAGCAGGGCTTTGCCGGCCGCAGGGACGAACTCGCCCTGATCGACCGCTGGGCGACGGGGCCCGAGGCCATGCTGCTGTTCCAGGCCATCGGCGGCATGGGCAAGAGCATGCTCACCTGGCACTGGGTGAAGAATCGCGCCGCCACCGTCCGCGACGACTGGGCGGGCATCCTCTGGTACAGCTTCTACGAGCCGGGCGCCGACCTCAACGACTTCCTGGTCCATGCGCTGGCCTACATCCGCCACCAGCCGCCGGCCGACTTCCGCGGCCGCCGCACGCTCGACCTCGGCGCCCTGCTGTTGCGCGACCTCAACGAGCGGCCGTGGCTCTTAATCCTCGACGGGCTTGAACGCGTGCTGGTTGCCTACAACCGCGCCGGCAAGCAGCACATGACCGACGAGGAAGCCGAGGTCGTGCGCGACGCCTTCGGCCTCGACCGCGAGCCGCGCACCTGCTTCCGGCCGGAGGACGACGACGTCCTGGCGATGCTGGCAACGGCGGCCAAGGGCAAGCTGCTCGCCTCCTCGCGGCTGACGCCAATGACTCTGATGAGTG
>CAYUKE010000544.1:0-1577 GCA_964445185.1 uncultured Geminicoccaceae bacterium | reverse complement strand
TCTCCTTGGGCCGGACTCTAACCTCAGATGGAGCAAAAAACGGGGGTCACAGCAGATCCGCTGCTGGTCGAGACGGTCGCCGAGACGCTCCATTGCACAGGCCTACCGCCTTCGGCGCTCGAACTCGAGGTGACGGAGACGGTGCTCGCGCGGGATATGAGCGTTGCGAAGCAGACACTGGGGGCGCTTTGGGACCTGGGCGTTGCCGTCGCCATCGACGACTTCGGCACGGGTTACTCGTCGTTGAGTTACCTTCGCACCTTGCCGGTCGATCGTATCAAGATTGATCAGTCGTTCGTCAGGGATCTCCATGTCTCGTCGGACGCCAGCAAGATCACGGAGACTATTCTCACCCTGTCGAAGGCACTGAACCTGAAGACGATCGCGGAAGGCGTTGAGACCACGGCGCAGGAGGAATGGCTCAAGCAGCGTGGCTGCGAGGAAGCACAGGGTTATCTCTACGCCAAGCCCTGCCCGGTCGGCGTCTTTGAAGCCTACCTCGCCGGCCGACGTGACGCGTATCGAGAGCGGGTGGCAGCCACCGTCGCATAGACCGGCTTAGGTCGGCCGAACACTGCATGGCGCGGTGCTGATCGGCGCCGCCGACGTCGAGACAGCACGTTCCCCCGGGCCGCCGCGCGGCGAGGATCGAACGGCGGCCGTTCGTTGATCTCGGATCGCCCCTCGGCCGGGCGTCAGCCGGGCTGCGGGCCGCCGATGGGCGCGCTCGGCTGGGGCATCGTCGCGGCTTGGGGCTGTGTTTGCTGCGCGACGATTCGAAACGCCTTCGAATTGGGTAGGTCGCGCCAGAAGGCGAGCTGGCTGTAGCGCTGGAACAGGTCGGGCGGCAGGATCGTGGCGCGCTGCCGCGGCTCCACCTTGGGATGGACGCGGTGCAGGCCGTCGAGGCCGAGCTGCGCGTCGAAGGCAGGGGCGTCGTAGTTCACCGCCTCGAAGTCATGCTCGAAGGGCGCCTCGCCGAGGAAGTCGTAGAGCAGCCGGAAGACCTCCGGCGCGCGCTGAGCGAGGAGGTCGTACTCGACGATGACCAGGCGGTCGGCGTGCTCGGCGTAGCAGGCCTCCTTCAGCGCGTGCCAGGCGTAGCCGACGAGGCGGTTGGCGCCGGCCAGCGCCTCCGTGCGGGTGTAGACCGTCGATCGCTCGGCCGGGTTGTTGAAGAGCCTGGTGTGCTCGAAGGCGTTCTGCCGGTATTGGCGCTCCATCGAGTCCATGATCCAGGCGACGTCGCGGACCAGGCACACCACCTTGGCCTCCGGGAAAAGGCGCATCAACGCCGCCAACTGTGCCGTCCAGGCGCGGTTGGTGTCGAAGACGACCGGTTCCGGGCGGTTGGCGTAGTAGCTCTCGAAGAGGCCGCGCAGGAGCCGCTCCCGCTGTGCCTCGTCGACCATGGTCGAGAGTTCGGTGCCGGCCGAGACCTGGGCGATGAGGCCATCGAACAGGGAGGCGACAGGGCTGGACATCCCGGCGTGGAAGCGCGGGTTCTGGCGCAGCAACGCCGCGGTGAGCGTCGAGCCCGACCGCGGCAGACCCGAGATGAAGTGAAATGTGCGCTC
>CAYUKE010000543.1:0-1583 GCA_964445185.1 uncultured Geminicoccaceae bacterium | reverse complement strand
GCAAGCGCAGCGGGCACCAACACGGCGAGCGTAAACGTCACCGTCACCGACGACGGCAGCTCGGTCGTTGCGGCGATCAACGCCGGCGGCCCGGCGGTGTTCCAGGACGGCATCGCCTTTGCGGCCGATCAGTTCTTCAGCTCGGGAACGCAGGTCTTCACCGACAACGCCCTGGGCAATGGCGAGCAGCCGGTCTTCGACGGCACCGTCTACGAGACCGAGCGCTGGGGCACGACCGTCACCTACAACGTGCCAGTGGCGCCGGGGCTCTACACCCTTGAGCTGTATTTCGCCGAGATCTTCCTCAGCGACCCGGGCGCGCGGCTCTTCGACATCTTCGTCGAAGGCCAGCTGGTCGAGAACGACTTCGACATCCTCGCGGCCACCAGCGGCAACATCAACCAGCCGTTCGTAGTGACCGTCAACAACGTCTCGCCCGGCGCGAGCAACGGCGCCGGCACCATCGACATCACCCTCAATGCCGAGGTCGACAACGCCAAGCTCAGCGCGATCGTCGTGCGTGACGGCGGGATGATCACGAACACCGCAACGAGCTCCATCGCGGCATCCTCGGACGACGCCGAACAGAACAGCCCGTCGAGCAATGTGAACCTGACCTCGGATGATCTCGAGGCGGGCACAAACCTGGTGGGTTTGCGCTTCACCAACCTCGACATCCCCGACGGAGCAGAAATCACCGACGCGCGGATCGTCTTCCAGGCCGAGGAGAGCAACGGCGGCAACTCGACGCTTCAGATCGCGCTCGAGAACACGATCAACGCGGCGGTCTTCAACAACAACAACGACATCGCCGGCCGCAACACTCTCGGCACGACGGTCACCTGGGCTGCCCCGCAGACCACCGCCGGCGACCTTGTCGAAACGCCGAACCTCGCGAGCCTGCTCAACCAGCTGATCGGCACCGACGGGCTCGACGCCAATGACGCACTCGCCTTCAGCATCACCGGCGCTGGCCGACGCTCGTTCGAATCCTTCGACAGCAACGGCACGCCAGCCCAGCTCGTCGTGACCTACGACACAGCACCAGGATCCGACCCGACACCGGTCCTTGAGCTCGACCCGGTCGGTGGTCTGACGACCGTGCCGAACGCTGCGGGCATCAATCTCGGCGAATTTCTCCAGAAAACCCACGCCGTCACGTTCACCACCGGCAACAGCGTCGCTGGCCAGCAGGTCATCTATGAGCAAGGCGGCAGCACCCGCGGCCTCAACATGTTCATCGAGAACGGCTCGCTCGTCGCCGGGCTTTGGAACAACGCAGAGGAAAACTGGGGCTATCTGGAGCTCCAGACGGGGATCCAGGCGAGCACGCGCTACGTTGCCATTCTGGTCATGGACGGTGAACTACCGGCGAATGGCAGCGCCACGCTTTATCTCGACGGCCAAGAGGTCGACAGCGTCGATGGCGTCGGCCAGCTCTACTTCCACGGCGACCCGATTGGCATCAGCCAGGTCGCCTCGAACACGCGGCTTGGTCCGAGCCAGGCGACCTCGAACCCGACCTTCTTCGGCGGCACGGTCGAGAAGATCACCCAATTCAACACGGCGTTGAGCGGTACCGA
>CAYUKE010000542.1:0-1591 GCA_964445185.1 uncultured Geminicoccaceae bacterium | reverse complement strand
CAGTGGGTTGAGGCTCGATCCCGGTGGTGCGCCGACCTGGAGGACGGCGCCGTCGCGCGGCCGTTCAAGCCCGCCCATCAGCCGCAGCAGCGTGGACTTGCCGCAGCCCGACGGCCCCACGACGCAGACGATCCGGCCGCTCGGCACGGTGAAGGAGACGTCGTCGAGAACCTGCAAGCGGCCATAGGCGTGGGAAACGCGCTCGAGCTGCAGGTCCAAACTGGGCGCCCTAAGTCAGCTCGACATAGGAGCCGTCGACGAGGGTCTCGAGCGCGATGGACGGGTCGATCAGGCCCTCGCTCTGGAACCAGGTGAGCTGGTCCTGCACCGAGCCCATGTTCAACGCAGCGCCCTGGTTGATGCGCATGGCGCCATTGCGGATCGCGAGTGCCGCCTCTTCGAGCGGGCGGTCGGTGTAGACGTAGGTGTGGACTAGCCTGACCATGGCGTCTGCCGCTTCCTCGCCCTCGGTCCGGTCGACCAGCGCCGCGTTGAAGTCGGCCGCACCGCGCGAGAAGGCGCGCAGGAACGCCTCGTTCTGGGCGCGCTCGCCGTCGGCGTGCTGCTTCGAGGTGAAGACGGTCGTCACCTGGTAGTCGGGGATGTAGTCGGCGACCATGCCGATCGGCTGGACGGCGCCGGCGCCGGCGAGCGCCTTGCCGATGTGCGGTACGATCGCCCAGGCGTCGACCTGGCCGGACTTAAGCGCGCCGATGATCGCGCCCACCTTTTGCAGCGGCTTGTAGCTAAGTTGATCGCTCCGGATCCCTTCCGCCG
Organism: uncultured Geminicoccaceae bacterium; assembly: GCA_964445185.1. GTDB lineage: Bacteria > Pseudomonadota > Alphaproteobacteria > Geminicoccales > Geminicoccaceae > JAAAPF01. The sequence goes on along the minus strand of CAYUKE010000542.1, from coordinate 814 downwards.
CCGCGATCTTCGCCGCCATGTAGTGAAACGACGAGCCCGCCTGGGTGATGCCGAAGCTCCGTCCACCGAGCGCCGCAGGTGTCGTCAGCCCGGCGCCGTAGGCGTTGTTCGAGGCGAGGATCATCTGCCCGTCGATGCCGGGCTCCTCGCTGAGCGCGCCGCCGATGACCCGCGCAGCACCTTTTTCGGCGAGGTTGACGAGCCCGCCCGTGATCGCGGTGACGGCGTAGTCCGCATCGCGCGAGGCGATGGCCACCGCCATCGGCTGGGCCGCCTGGAAGAACGCGAAGGAGACGTCGAGGCCTTCCTCCGCGAAGTAGCCGCGCTCGTAAGCGATGAAGCTCGGCGCGTGGCTGGTGAAGCGGAGCGCGCCCACCGTGAGCGGCGTCAGCGCGCGGGCGGGTCGGCTTAGTGCGGCGATGCCGGCGGCGGCGACGCCGGTCTGCAGGAACGAGCGACGATGGATCCGCACGGGCCGAGCCTCCCCTTTGGCGCAGGCAGGCTTTATCACTGTGCGGGCGGCCCTTGCAAAGCGCACGCATGGCGCGGGCGGACGTGGCGGGCACCGCGTGGCGGTGGGAGCGTGGCGTGGCGACGAACGGTGGCAGCGAGGATGCTCGAAGCGGTCAACCGCAGCGCCTTGCCGATGCCGTCTGGCGCACGGCCGCGTCATCCGTGCGATTGATCGAGGTACTCGAAGCGGACGGCAGCCGCGCCAGGTTTGTGGGCGGCTGCGTCCGCGACAGCCTCGCTGGGCTCGAGCGCGAGGCATGGGACGTCGATCTCTGCACGTCGGAGACGCCGGAGCGCGTCC
>CAYUKE010000541.1:0-1595 GCA_964445185.1 uncultured Geminicoccaceae bacterium | reverse complement strand
ACGCTCGCTCGCGGACACCAGGTCGGCGATGAACGCGGGATAGGTCTCGTCGGGTCGGGCGAAGCGATGGTGCAGCAGCGCCAGGATACCGGACTGGAAGGCCGCGCCGAACGGCGTTCCGATGGTCGGCACCTCGGCGAGCCGCACGGGCTGACCGTTGATATGCAACGCGCCCCGCAGGCTGCGATAGGCGAGCACCGCGAGCGGCCTGCCGTCGACCCAGACGTCGTTGACGAGGTCGACGATCTCGTAGTTGCGCCCCACCGACTCGCTCTCGTGCATGGTCGCAAGCTGCGCCTCGTCGAGGAAGGTGACCGCGACCAGCGCGTCGGCACCCGGGCTCGGCACCAGCGTTGCGGGCACCGACCCATAGCTGGTGATCGCGGCGGCATAGACCACCGCATGGTCATGCAGGCGCGCCGGCTGGACGGGCACGATGGCTTCGGCGCCGAACTTGCGCCGTAGGCGGCTTGGCGCGCCGTTCGAGCCGATCGCCAGCACCGGCGTCCGTCCGGCGAGCGCATCCAGCTCGAACGGATGCGCATGGCCGTGTTGGAAGAGGAACGCGTCCTCGCGGAGGTCGTAGGGATAACCTTCCGCCAGCTCGACGACGCTGAAAGCACGCTCGTCCACGTCGACCCCCGTGCTCTGACCGCCGCGATACGGTGCGGCCGCGCTACTGCTGCTTTGAGTCGAATACCATCAATTGTTCTGCAAGCGCAATTTCTCAACCGTCGCGTGAGACATTCGGTCTCGCCCGCCCGACCTGGCGGCTAGTCGAATGACGGCCAGCCCGCGGCCGCACGGATGTCGCCGACAGCGACGCCCGCGGCGTTGGTGATCGGCGTGCAGGCGAACGCGGTGAGGCGTTCGTCGCGCACATCGGTGCCGAGCAGGCGCGCCAGCACGGCCATGACGGCGACATCGGCGGCCCGACCAGCGCCGTCCTCGGCCTTGAGCGCCATCGCCAGGCGGCGGTTGGGCAGTATGATCACGTGCGTCCCCTCCGCGCCGCTCTTGCTGACGACGTCGGGCAGGGCCGTCATCAGCGCCGTGTCGAGCCGCCCGGTCCCGGCGACGAGGTGCGGCTCGGCGCGCATCGCGGCGACGATCCGGCGGCCGGCCTCGCCGCGGTCGATCACGTTGGCCGCAGCGACGGCGAGGGTGGCGAGCGGCATCGGCCAGTTCGGCACGCCGCAGCCGTCGATGCCCGGCGCGGCCAGCTTGGTTCCGGCGAGCGCCTCGAAGACGCCGCGAACGCGCCGCTGCACCGGATGGTCGGCGGCGAGATAGCCGGCGACGGGCTCGCCCGCGTGGATAGCCGTGGTCAGCATGCCGGTGTGCTTGCCGGAGCAGTTGTGATGCAGCGCCGTCGGCGAGCCGCCGGCCGCGCGGAGGGCGACGACGCTGGCGCGGTGGAGCGGGGCGTGCACGCCGCAGGCGAGGGCCGAGGCGTCCAGGCCGATGCGCTGGAGCCAGGCGGCCACCCGCTCGACATGCGCCGGCTCACCGCCGTGCGACGCGCAGGCGAGCGCCAGTTCCGCGTCGGTCAGCCCGAAGGCGACGGCCGCCCCACTCACGACCAGCGCGATCGC
>CAYUKE010000540.1:0-1599 GCA_964445185.1 uncultured Geminicoccaceae bacterium | reverse complement strand
CCGGCTCGAACTCCTCCATCGCGGCCAGGTCCTGCTCGAGAGAGGCGCGGTAGCGCACGCTGACGCCTCGGGATTCGAGCCACTCGCGGTCCGCTTCGGACCATGCAGTCCGCGGCAGCGCAGTGCCGACGTAGCGGAGGTCGGCTCCGGCCTCGACGAGAAGGCGTGCCACCAGGAGCTCGGATCCCTCGTAGCCCGAGAGTGTGATCCGGCCTTGGATGGGCGACTCCTCCAGGGAGCGTCGAATGGCGGGAAGGAAGCGCTGCTTCGCGGCCTCTGCCTTGCTGCGCGGAACGCCGCAGGCGCGGGCCACGGCCTCGAGCCAGGCGGCGCTCCCCTCGACTCCCACCGGTGCGGAGCCGACCAGGCTGCGCCCGGCCGCCTCGAGCTCTCTTGCCGAGGCCACGTAGAAGGGGTGGATCGCGGCTGCGGCCACGCAGTCCAGGGCCGCATAGAGCTCCCGCCACTCTCGAGTCGGAACGACCGGCCCCACCGAGAGTCCCATGGGCTCCAGCATCATTCCGATGCCGACCGGGTCTGCAGGGAAGATCTCGCCGAGCAGGGTCAGCGTCGGGCGTTCGTTCCGGCCCTGTCGAGGGGCCTGGACCGGGCCCGCCTCGGCCTCCCGGCGGGCATAGGCGAGCATGGCTCCGGCGCGGACGTCCTTGGCCTCGGCATGGGTCGGGACGCCGAACCCCGGGACGTCGATCGGCACCACACGGACGCCGTTGATCGCCTTCGGCAGTCGCTGGATCGGAACGCCCGAGGCCGTCGGCACGCAGAGGTTGGTGACGACGATCGCGTCGTACCGGGCCGGGTCCGCGAGCTCATGCACGGCGTCGCGGATGTCCTCGTAGAGCCTGCCGGTGACGAGGGTCTCCGAGTTGAACGGCACGTAGCCGACCGTCCGCCGCGCGCCGTAGAAGTGGGAGGTGAACGTTAGGCCATAGACACAGCACGCCGAGCCCGAAAGCACCGTCGCGGTCCGGCGCATGCGCAACCCGATCCGCAACGAGCCGAAGGCGGGACACATGCTCTGCGGTTGGTCGTGCGGTCCGCGCGGATAGTCGTCGGCGTAGCGATCGAGCACCGCGGTACCGCCAGCATCAGCCGCCGCTTTCGCGAGCTCGGCCTTGCCGCCATGGCAGCCGCGCCCATCCTCGGCGCGACGGATCGCCCGTTTCGGGCCGGCGGCTGCACTGTCGTAGACGATGGTCATCTGGCGCCTCAGACCTCGTCGTAGACGACTTCGAGAGACGGTCGCACGGGCACGTCCGTGCCGCGCATGTCGGCCTGGCTCGCGGGCTCAAGGACCACGTCGCGGCCGACCGCCGAACCCTTGAACAGGTCGAGCAGCGCCTCGTGACCAAGCGGATTGGGATGGACGGGCGGCGCGCCGGCGACCTGCCCGCCGAGCGCCTCAAACAGCGGCGCCCAACGGCCGCCGGGCCGGCCGATGATCTCGTAGTTGGCGCTCTTGCGGCGGATGTCCTCGTCCGCCGGGATCCGCGCGAGCACGGGAATGCCGACGGCGTCAGCAAAGGCAAGCGCCTCGCCGGTGCCGTCGTCCTTGTTCACAACGAGACCGGCGACGCCGAC
>CAYUKE010000539.1:0-1609 GCA_964445185.1 uncultured Geminicoccaceae bacterium | reverse complement strand
CACCCCAGCCCAGGCCGGCCACGGTCACCCCGAAGACGATCACCCCCGCCGCCGCCCCGCCGCTTGCATCGCCCTCTCCGACAGGCACGCCGCCGAGCAAGGACAGCGCGCGATGGATCCAATCGGGCCACGCCGTCGTCGCCAGGACATACGTCAGCGGAATCCGCAGGCCGAGGAAGCCGATGAGCGTGATCGCCATCGGCCAGCGGGTGTCGCCGGCGCCGCGGAGCGCGCCGTTGAACACCATCAGCACGGCCAAGGCGGGAATCGCCATCGACACGATGCGGATCAGCTCGGCCGCTTGCAGCGCGATCGCCTCCTGTTTGGCCTGCACGAAGACGAGGGCAAACTCGTAGGCAAAGGTGTTGATGATGACGGCCATCGTCGCCATGATGCCGCCGCCCACCGCCAGCGCCGTCCAGACACTGCGAGCCGCCCGCTTGGGATCACCGGCGCCGAGGAATTGTCCCGACATCGTCGTCGCCGCCATCGCGAAGGCGACGCCGGGCAGAAAGCAGAGCGACTCCACACCGAGCGCCACGCCATGCGCCGCCGTCGCCGCGTGGGAAGGTTGCTCGGGCGACGGCTGTTCGCCGGGGCGGTCGCCGCCGTGGGCATGCGACGACGTGGTCTCGGCAGGCCGAGCGACGACCGGCGAATCGGCGGGCCGCATCGGCAGGTCGTTGATGATGGAGAGGAAGCAGAGTTGACAGAGGCAGACGGAGAGGACGTCGGCGCCGGCAGGGACGCCGATGCGCAGGATGCGTCCGAGGAGGTTTCGATTGGGCATCAACCAAGACGCTCGAAATCGCAGCCCGGAGCGTCCCCGAAACAACATGCCGAGGACGAGGATCGCGCCGACGCCGAAGCCTGCCGCCGTTCCGATCGCAATGCCTTGCCAGCCAAGCGCCGGCAACGGACCGAGGCCGATCACCAGCGACCAGCTGACGGCGACGTTCACCGTGTTGACGGCCGACATCACGATCAGGCCCGCCACCATGTCTCCCGCGCCGCGGAAACAGGCGATGCCGACGGTTTGCGTCATCATCAGCGGCAGCGCCGGCAGCATGATCGCGAGGTAGTCCCAGGCCAGCGCACCGGCCTCGCCGCGGAGCTGCAGGGCGGCGATCATCGGCTTGCCGAGAAACCAGCCGGCGAGCAGCACGGCGGTCGCCATCGTCAGTCCGAGGGCGAAGGCTTGGTTGGTGACGCGGCGGGCCCGTCCGGGATAGCCGGCGCCGATGAAGCGGGCCACCATCGCCGTCGCCCCGCTGGCGACGACCGAGAAGACGCTCACCATCAGCCAGAGCACGTAGGCCATGACGGTGATCGCCGCCATGTGCGACGTTTCCAGGAATCGGCCGGTGAGGATGCGATCGCTCATCCACACCATGGCCGCGAGCAGTTGCTCGACGAGCACGGGGAGGGCGAGTCGGAGCATCGGCCGGAGGGTGCCCGGGGTCTCGATGAGAGAGGGGGAGGAGGACGTCGAGTTGGACAACGGCGCAGACCTCGAGGCGTGGGGCGGTGAGAACGACGATCGAGCCACATTGTCCCACAAAGCCGGGGCAACCGCCAATTCCATCGTGGTTTGCCCATTTGGGATGTG
>CAYUKE010000538.1:0-1625 GCA_964445185.1 uncultured Geminicoccaceae bacterium | reverse complement strand
GGGGCCGTAGCTCAGCTGGGAGAGCGCCTGAATGGCATTCAGGAGGTCGGCGGTTCGATCCCGCTCGGCTCCACCAGCTCGTCGTCGCGGTCTTGGGGGATAGTTTAACGGTAGAACGAGCGGCTCTGGACCGCTTAGTCCTGGTTCGAATCCAGGTCCCCCAGCCATGGCGGGGGACCTGCCGGCTTCGTTCTTCACTTCACGTGCGATCCGCCTCAGTTCAGACCTCAGTAAGCGCTTCGGCGTAGTGACACGCGGTGTCGCGCCCGCGAACGCAGCGCAATGTTGGCACGCGTTCACCGCAGTCGGCGCGTGCGACGGGACAGCGGCGGTGGAACGAGCAGCCGGGTGGCGGAGCCAGCGGCGAGGGTAGCTCGCCCGCAAGCGGCATCCGAGCGCGGCGATGGTGCGGATCGACCGCAGGCGTCGCGGCGAGCAGCGCCTGGGTGTAGGGATGCGCCGGATCCTCGAAAACGGCAGCCGAGGGCCCGTGCTCGACGGCGCGACCGAGGTACATCACCATCACCCGATCGGCCAGGCGTCGCACCACCGACAAGTCGTGACTGACGAAGACGTAGGCGAGACCGAACTCGTCCTGCAGGTCGAGCATCAGGTTCAAGACCTGCGCCTGGATCGAGACGTCGAGCGCCGAGACCGGCTCGTCCGCGATCACGATCTTGGGCTCGAGCATCAGCGCGCGGCCGATCGCGATACGCTGGCGCTGCCCGCCGGAGAACATGTGCGGGTAGCGCTCGTAGTGCTCGGGCCGCAGCCCAACCTTGCGCAGCATCGCGACAGCGCGGTCGCGCCGTTCGGCGGCCGGCTGGTCGGTGTTGATGAAGAGCGGCTCTTCGAGGATTGTCCCGATTTTTTGGCGCGGGTTGAGGGAACCGTAGGGGTTCTGGAAGATCATCTGGACGTTGCGCCGCAGCTTCTTGAGCGCGGCGCCAGTGACGCCATCGGTCGGCTGACCTTGCAGGGACAACGTGCCGCCGGTCGGGCGTTCGATGAGTGTGCAGAGGCGAGCAAGGGTCGACTTGCCGCAGCCGCTCTCGCCGACGATCGCCAGCGTCTCGCCGGCGTCGAGCGTGAAGCTCACGCCATCGACCGCCTTGAGCACCCGGCTGCTGGCGAAGAGACCGCCGCCGAGCTGGTAGTGCTGCTTGAGGCCGTCGGCGGCGAGGACGTTCCGCTCGCTCACAGCCTGTCCTCCGCCGCCAGCTCCGCGGCGCGAACGCAACGCACGCGGCCGGCGCCGAGTGGCTCGAGCGTCGGCCTTTCGCTCCGACAGCGCGGCTCCACGAACGAGCAGCGCGGGTTGAAGAGACAGCCCGATGGCCGGTCATCGGCGCCGGGCACGACCCCGGCGATGGTCGGCAGCCGAGCGGCGCCGGTGGCCCGCTCCGGCAGCGCGGCGAGAAGGGCCGCTGCGTACGGGTGCCGCGGCCGCGCGAATAGGTCCGCGGCCGGCTGCTCCTCGACTTGCTCGCCGGCATACATGACCACCACGCGTTCGGCTGTCTCGGCGACGACCCCCATGTCGTGGGTGATCAGGATCAGGGCCATGCCGTGCTCGTCGCGCAGCCGCACGATAAGGTCCAGGATCTGCGCCTGAATCGTCACGT
>CAYUKE010000537.1:0-1638 GCA_964445185.1 uncultured Geminicoccaceae bacterium | reverse complement strand
CCGGCTGCCAGACGACCAGCGGGAAGTGCTCGTCGAGCTTGCCGTCGACGACCTCGCGGGCGGCCGCGTCCATGGCCTCGGCGAGCTTCGCGTCCAGCTCGCCCAGACGCGCGTTGACCCGGGCCGCTGCCAGCTTGACGATTCCGAGCGCGCGCACGATCGACGGCGGCATCCGCTCGGTGGAGATCTTGAAGTTCTGGAGCGAGCGCTGCGTCTGGGCGCCCCAATAGCGATCCGACGCGACGTCGATCGGGCCGAAGGTGTCGGTTTCCTGACGCGTTGCCGCCATGTTCGCTCCTCCCCATGCGTGCGCGCCGAAGGTGCCGGCCGCCGCCGCCGTGTCAACCGCGCGAAAGGCCGATCAGCGCTTGCGGAAGCGATCGAGCGTGACGATGTCCGCGCCGGCGTGGTTGCGCTCACGCCCGGCCGCAGCGTCCTCTGTCCCGCTCGTTGCCTCATCGGCCGGTTGAGCGACGGCGAAGACCGGCGCCGGGGCGCGTTCATCGACGGGAGCTTCCGTCTCGGGGGCCTCGGCGTCGGCGAGGGTGAATTGCAGGCCGAACTCGACCCCGGGATCTGCGAACACCTTCACCGCGGCAAACGGGATCGACAGCCGTTGCGGTCGGCCACTGAAGGATAGCGTCACGTCGAAACGGTCGTCGCCGACGACGAGGTCCCAGAATTGATGCTGGAGGACGATCGTCATTTCTTGGCGGTAGCGCTGATGGAGTTCCGGCGGGATCTCCACACCCGGATGGTCAGTGCGGAACGTGATATAGAAGTGATGCGGAGTCTCTAGGCCCACCCGGGCAGCATCGGCGAGGACGCCGCGAACGACGCCCATCAGGGCTTGCTCGACAAGGGATGCGTAGGGGATGGCGCCATCGGGCATGGCTGCGACCTCTGCAATCACACGACAAGGACGACAATCCCGGGGGCAGAGCCCCCGGGATCGTGGAAAGGTTCTGTTGCCCGGCCCCTTCCGGCCGCGCTTGCCGTTAGTTACGCGGCAGCGAGCACCAAATCATTGTCATTGGCACTTGTGATCGTGGCCCGATATCGGCGGTACCATGCCGAGCGAAGACTTATCCTTTAACACGCACGTCGATCCTGGTTCGCCCCCATGCGACGCAGATTTGGTGGAGGCGCCGGGTACTGCCCCCGGGTCCGCTACGCTTATTCCGACAAGCGTTTATCGCCATAGTCGCTTGTGCAACAGACCGTATATAGACGGTGAGGCGCGGTGTGAAAAGCACCGCCTTCCCTGTCCGTCCACATCCGGGAGCGCGATATGGCCCTAAGCGACGCCCAGCGGCGCGCCATCGACGACGCCCAGGAAGTGCAGCAGCCAACGCGGCGGGCCTGCGTTCCGGCGTTGGAGGCGGTTCTCTACGAGCCGCTTTCGGTGCTCGATCACGGCTTCGTCCGCGTCGTCGACTACATGGGCGACGACGCCGCGATCGTGCAGGCTGCACGCGTCTCGTACGGCCGTGGCACCAAGAACGTTCGGACTGACGCTGGTCTCATCAACTACCTGATGCGTCACCGCCACACGAGCCCGTTTGAGATGTGCGAGATCAAGCTGCACATCAAGCTGCCGATCTTTGTGGCGCGGCAGTGGATCCGGCATCGGACTGC
>CAYUKE010000536.1:0-1645 GCA_964445185.1 uncultured Geminicoccaceae bacterium | reverse complement strand
CCAATTCAAGAGCACCGTCGACGGCCGCGCGTACGAGGTCACGGGCGCGGAAACCGGCGCCGCCGGCGCCGCCGCAGCACCAGCCCTCGCGGCGCCCACCGCCGCTCCGGTCGCCGCCGTAGCAGCACCGACGCCGGCACCTGCTGCCGCTCCGGCCGCCGCGGCCGCGGCCCCGGGCGACGTCGCAAGCCCGCTCTCCGGCACGGTCGTCGACGTCCATGTCGGTGTCGGTGATCAGGTCGCCGCCGGCCAGACGGTGATCACGCTCGAAGCGATGAAGATGAACACGACGGTGGCCGCCCCAAGCGGTGGCACCGTGAAGAGCGTCCACGTCCAAAAAGGCGCGACGGTCGCCGAGGGCGAAGCCCTCTTGAGCATCGGCTGAACCGGCACCGCGATAAAGGAATAAGGCCATGGACGCGCTGATGGAACTGGCGGCGCTGACCGCGTTCGCCGACGTGACGTGGCGCATGCTGGTCATGTGGGTCGTCGTGGTCGGGCTATTCTACCTCGCCGTGGCCAAGAACTTCGAGCCGCTGCTCTTGGTGCCGATAGCGTTCGGCGCCTTGCTCGCCAACCTGCCGACCCAGGGCGTGGTCAACGTGCCGGTGGGCGACCACCCCGGCGGGCTCTTCTATTACATCCAGCAGGGCATCCACCTCGAGATCTTCCCGCCGCTGATCTTCCTCGGGGTCGGCGCCCTGACGGACTTCGGCCCGGTCATCGCCAATCCGCGCACATTCCTTCTCGGCGCGGCCGCCCAATTCGGCGTCTTCGCCACCGTCATCGGGGCGACGGCGATTGGCTTCACCACCAACGAAGCAGCGGCGATCAGTATTATCGGCGGGGCCGACGGCCCGACGTCGATCTTCCTTGCCAACGCTCTGGCGCCCGACCTCCTCGCGCCGATCGCCGTGGCCGCCTACTCATACATGGCGCTCGTACCGCTCCTTCAGCCGCCAATCATGCGCGCCCTGACGACCGAGAGCGAACGGCGGATCCGGATGACCTCGCTGCGCCAGGTGTCGAAGCTTGAGAAGCTCGCGTTCGCGCTCGTGGTCACGGTCGTCGTCATCCTCCTGGTGCCAGCTGCGTCGCCGCTGGTCGGCATGCTGATGCTCGGCAACTTCCTGCGCGAGTGCGGTGTCGTCGAGCGGCTAACGAAAGCGGCCCAGAACGAGATCATCAACGCCGTGACGATCTTCCTCGGGACCTCGGTCGGCATCACGATGACCGGCGAGCGGTTCCTTCAAGCCGAGACGCTCGCCATTCTCGGTCTCGGCGTCGTCGCCTTCGGCGTCTCGACGGCCGCCGGCGTGTTGATGGCCAAGGTGATGAATCTGTTCACCGCACGGAAGATCAACCCGCTGATCGGCTCGGCCGGCGTCTCCGCCGTGCCGATGGCTGCTCGCGTCTCACAGGTCGAGGGCCAGCGTGCTGATCCCGGCAACTTCCTGCTGATGCACGCGATGGGTCCCAACGTCGCCGGCGTGATCGGCACCGCTGTCGTCGCCGGCTACTTCATCGCCATGGCCGGCAGCTGACAACGGGCCATGGCCCGCCCCCCCGCCCCCCCCGCCCACCCCCCCCCCCGCCCCCACCCCCCCCCCCCCCCCCCCCCGCCCCCAGACCAGCGGACGCCACA
>CAYUKE010000535.1:0-1652 GCA_964445185.1 uncultured Geminicoccaceae bacterium | reverse complement strand
CATAACGACGGCCATGACGGCCACCAAGGTCCATCGCGCCATGCTCGAACTCACCTCACGTTAACCGCATGATACTATGGTCCGGTGACGGCTCCATTCAAGCAAGTGCAACGGTTTCAGCCCTGCCATGCCCGACGAATCCGATCAGCTGCTGGTCGAGATCACGCGAATGGGAACCTGGCTCAAGGTTGCCGTGCTTGACCCGGCGACGGGCCGCGAGGCCGTCGTGCGCGGACCCGACGTAGCCGGTCAGGAGGCGCTGATCCGTCTCGCGCGCCGGCGGCTCGCCGACCGCCCGAACCCGCGTCGGCCGGCCGGCTTGGTCGTCTGAGCCTTGCCGGATACGAGCCCATCGGGCAGAGACCCCGCTGGTTCGCGCGCTTCCACCTCTTTCGCCTCGGATCCATGCCCCCGACCGCCGACGCACTCCTCTCGCTCGAGCGCGTGAGCAAATCCTTCGCCGGCGTTCGCGCCGTCTCGGACTGCAGCTTCGCCATCGCCGAGGGCACGATCACCGGCCTCATCGGCCCCAATGGCGCCGGCAAGAACACCGTCTTCAATGTCATTGCCGGTGCGATGACGGCGAGTGAGGGGCGGGTCCGGCTCGACGGCGAGGACATCACGCGCCTGCCGGCCCATGCCCGGTTCGGCCGTGGCATCGTCCGCACCTTTCAGATCCCGCACGAGTTCCAGCGCATGACGGTGCTGGAGAACCTATTGCTGGTGCCGCAGGGACAGAGCGGCGAGCGCTTGTGGGTAGCATGGGGCGCTTGGGGTCATGTCCGCGACGAGGAACGGCGCTTGCGCGAGCGTGGCGAGGAGGTGCTCGACTTCTTGAACCTTCACCACTTGCGCGACACGCTCGCCGGTCGCCTTTCGGGTGGCCAGAAGAAGCTCCTCGAGCTGGGGCGGACGATGATGACGGCGCCGCGCCTCGTCCTCCTCGACGAGCCGGGTGCCGGCGTGAACAAGACGCTGCTGCGCGACATCGCCGCGCTCGTTCGCCGCCTCAACGAGGAGCAGGGCATCACGTTCTGCATCATCGAGCACGACATGGACCTGATCGCGGCGCTCTGCGATCCCGTGATCGTCATGGCCGAGGGCACGGTGCTGCGCCAGGGATCGATGGGCGAGGTCCGCGCCGACCGCGAGGTCCTCGACGCCTATCTCGGCGCGTCCGTCGCATGAGCGGTCTCGTCGTCGACGACATTCGCGGTGGTTACGGAGAAGCAGATATCCTGCACGGCGTCTCGCTGACCGTCGCCCCGAGCGAGATCGTCGTCATCGTCGGACCGAACGGCGCCGGAAAGTCGACGGCGATGAAGGCGGTGTTCGGGCTGGTCCGGCTGCGCGGCGGACGAATCGCGTACGCTGGGGACGAGCTGACCGGGCATCGCCCCGTGGAGATCGTCAAAAGGGGTATCGGCTTCGTCCCGCAGACCGAGAACGTCTTCCCGACGCTCTCCGTCGAGGAGAACCTCGAGATGGGGGCGTTTCTTCTCGACCGTGGCATATCTGATCGGAAGGAGCGTGTGTTCGCGCTTTTTCCAGCGCTCGTTGCGAAGCGCCGCCAGCCGGCCGGCAGCCTCTCCGGCGGTCAGCGGCAGCGGGTGGCCATCGCCCGGGCGCTGGCCACCGAGCCGGACATCCTG
>CAYUKE010000534.1:0-1653 GCA_964445185.1 uncultured Geminicoccaceae bacterium | reverse complement strand
GACCGAGGAGGAGCGCGAGGCGCTGCTTGCGCCTTTCTACGCCTATTTCGTGGATCTCTGGAACGAGCGGGTGAATGCGCCGCCCCGCGAAGATCTGATCTCGATGATGGCGCACCATCCGGACACGCGCGATCTCGACCAGCGCCAGTATCTCGGGAACGTCGTGTTGCTCACGGTGGGCGGCAACGACACGACGCGCAACACCATCACCGGCTCCGTCTACGCCCTCGACCGCTTCCCCGGCGAGGACCGCAAGCTGAGGGCGAACCCTGCGCTGATCCCGTCCATGGTGTCCGAGACCATCCGCTGGCAGACGCCGCTCGCTCATATGCGCCGCCGCGCCAAGCGGGACGTGGAGCTCGGCGGCCAGCGCATCGCGGCCGGTGACAAAGTCGTCATGTGGTATGTGTCGGGCAACCGGGACGCGCGGGTGATCGATAACCCTGACGCCTACGTTATCGATCGCGACCGTCCGCGCCATCACCTCTCGTTCGGCTTCGGCATCCACCGCTGCGTCGGCAATCGGCTTGCGGAATTGCAGCTTCGGATCGTTTGGGAGGAGATCCTCGCGCGCTTCCCCGCCATCCACGTGGTGGAGGAGCCGACCCGCACATATTCCACCTTCATCAAGGGCTATGAGCGGATGATCGTCGTCATCCCCCAGCGCCACTAACGTGTAGAAGAGAGCGCACGTCGGGCGCGACATGCGCTAGAGGCGCGCGTGTGCGCCCGACCGTGTCGGCGGTCCGATCAGGCCGTCGCTTTGCGGAACAGCTCGAGTTGGCCGTATTTTTCGGCGAGCAGGTAGTAGAACGTCACGCGCGATTTCGACTTGGTGTCTTTCATGCGCTCGCAGATTTCCAGCACCGCCTGATCGAGTTCCTCGTCGCTCTCCGTGCGGCCGAGCTTCTTTTTCAGAAAGCTATCGCGCACCGTCTTGCGCTCGCTCGGGTCCGTGCAGGAGACGACGGAGGCGTCGCGCGATTGCAGCGCAATTCCGCAGTGGCGGACGATCCCGGCAACACACGCATCGTCACACTGGTCGACGTATTTGGCGACGTCGGGCGCATATTTTTGATGGTCCACGGGGTCAAACCTCCCAGTCCGAGCGTGATGCGCGGGGCGGCGATCCCGCGCGTTGTCAACATCGCCATTGTTTAAGCACAGCAAACATTGGCAAGGCGAATAGTTTTGCGCCGCGTTGCGGCCCTCTCGGCGTTGACGCCGATGCGGCGAGGCCGTCCATGCGGTCACCGCCTTGCCGCTTTGCCGGCGTAGGGGTGGAAGTGCGCGGCCGACCATGGCAGTGCCTACCGATCAGACCTTCAGACACGACGGCTCGCCCATGACCACCGCGCCCACCGGCCGACGCGCGCTGCGCAACGTTGCGATCATCGCCCACGTCGACCACGGCAAGACCACGTTGATCGACGTGCTCCTGCGCCAGTCCGGCGCCTTTCGGGACAACCAGCGGGTTGCCGAACGGGTGATGGATTCCAATGCCCTGGAGATGGAGCGGGGGATCACCATTCTGGCCTAGAACATCGCCCTGCCGTACGAGGGGGTGAAAATCATCCTCATCGATACCCCGGGCCACGCCGACTTTGGCGGCGAGGTGGAGCGGGTCTTACGGATGGCCGACGGCGCATTGGT
>CAYUKE010000533.1:0-1653 GCA_964445185.1 uncultured Geminicoccaceae bacterium | reverse complement strand
GGCGCGCATTACGGAAGCCCCCCTGATAGACCGACCCGTTTGCGTATTCTGCGGTGCCCTCGCCCCAGATCACGCCCTTCTGCCACTCGCCTTCGTAGGAGCCGCCGTCGGCATAGGTGATCTTGCCGGTGCCGTCCGGCGTGCCGTCCACGAACCGCCCGGCATATTGAGAGCCGTTGGGGTAGGTGGCCGAGCCGTCGCCTTCGATGCGGCCTTCGACCCACTCGCCTTCGTAGACATAGCCGTCGGTGCCGACGAACTTGCCCCGGCCGTGGCGCCGCCCCTCGACGAACTCCCCGTCATAGCGGTCACCGTTGGCATAGATCGCGACGCCCGTGCCCTCCCGCTTGCCGTCGCGGAAGCCGCCTGAATACTTGTCGCCGTTCGCATAGACGGCCTCGCCCTGACCGGTGATTTGCCCCGCCCGCCAATTGCCGGAATACCGGAAGCCGTCGGGCAGGGTGATGGTGCCCAACCCCTCGCGCAGACCCTCGACGAAGTTGCCTTCGTAGATCGCGCCGTCGGGGTAGGTGACCTTGCCGAAGCCGTGCTGCGCACCGTCGCGCCAAGTGCCATCGTAGCGATAACCGTTCTCTCGGGTCATCACGCCCTGGCCGTGATGGGCCGAGTTCCGAAACTCGCCGGTGTACTGCATCCCGCCGGGATAGGAGGCCTGGCCGAGGCCGTTGATCACGCCGTCGACCCATTCACCTTCGTAGGAGCCCCCGTCGGCATAGGTGATCTTCCCCTTGCCATGCGGCACGCCGTCCTGAAACTCGCCTTCATAAACCGAGCCATTGGGGAAGCGCGCGACCCCGTTGCCCTCGATCACCCCGTCGACCCACTGGCCGGAATACTCGTAGCCGTCGGGCGCGGTGTAGCTGCCCTGTCCGTGCTGTTTTCCGTCCTTGAATTCGCCTTGGTAGACCGCGCCGGAGTCGTAGGTCCTCGTGGTGATCACAGGCTCTTCCTGAGCGATCGCGGCGCCGTGGGCAGCCCAAGCGACGACCAGACCCGCGACGACCTTTCTGACAACGTCCCGCATCAGCATCCACTCCTCCTCGGTCGCGCCCTGTCCCAACACCGGACAAGCGCCCGTATGGCTCCGATGACAACCTACGGTGAGCGAGCGCGTCTGACAATGCCGGATGCTCGCGCCGAGGGGGAAGACACGCCCAAGAGGCCGCGCGCAACGAGGGGCGCGCCCGGGCGCCGCGGCGGCAGGACTTGCCGGGCCGGGAGCGGCGCCGTATCTCGCATCTCAGAAGCGGCGAGGAGGGAGCCATGACCGCCGACCGCCTGCGGGTCACGCTGGCCCAGCTCAACCCGGTCGCGGGCGATATCAGCGGCAATCTCGACCAGGCGCGCGCGGCACTGGCCGCCGGACGCGCTGCCGGTGCCGATCTCGTGATGCTGCCGGAGATGTTTCTCTCGGGCTACCAACTCCTGGATCTGTCGGTGCGGCCGGCCTTCCTGCGCGACTGCGACGCGGCACTCCAGGCGCTCGCCGCGGAGATTGGAGAGGGCGATCCGGCGCTCGGCCTCGGCGCGCCCATGCCGGCGGGCCGCGCCGGCGACGGAGAACAGCTTGGCGGCGGGGTCTTCAACGCCGACGGGACCTACATGATGTGTACGACTCAGCGCACGCGCTCA
>CAYUKE010000532.1:0-1658 GCA_964445185.1 uncultured Geminicoccaceae bacterium | reverse complement strand
GTCATGAAGGCCGATACCGTGATGATCGAGCGGAACCGGGGCGACACGGTCATCAGAGTCAGCGAAGCGTCGATCACGAACACGACGTTTCTCGACAACTCGTCGAACGACGTATTTGCCCAGTTCTCCGGATTAGAATCGACACTGACCAACGCGACCTTCGTCGGCAACATCTCAGGCAGCAACGATCCATTCTTCCGCGCGTCGAGCGGCGCAGACGTTCTGTTTCAGAACGCCACGATCTCCCGTAACACAGTCGACGGAGGAGATCCCCTTGCGCAGGCCTTCGCCACCGGGTCAACGATCACCTTTGCCGACAGTATCATCCTCGACAACACGGGTGTTACACCGGGTGCGGAGTTTCAAGAGTCCCTAGATGGCGAGATCCTGTTTGCGGGGCTCAACATCATCGGGCGCGGCACAGACACAGATCCAAGCGACAGTGTTATCAACGTGGCACAAGGCGCTAGCATTCTGTCGCCCTCCACGGTGAGCGCAGGCCGTTTCCTTGAAGTGCTGCCCCTCACCACTTTCGTTGGCAACCCGGCCTATGACGCGTCACGCGGTCCTAACGCGCCCACTGCGGACGCGCGTGGCATAGCAGCCGTCGATCAGAGCTTCGATGGCGCAGGCGGCTCTGGCGCACAGGTCCGAGACCTCGGGGCAGCCGAGGCATCCCCGATTGCGAAGCTATTCACCAGCTCAAACACCGATGAGGACACACCCATCGAGATCGATGCACTCTCAGATCTCACCGTGCGAGGGATTGATGTTACAGGGTTTACGCTCACGGGCGTACGTAGCACGGGCATCACCGGGGCGCCGAGCGGCGGCGTTTTCTCCATCACGCCGGCCGGAACCGTGCACTACGATCCTCGGCCGACCATCGACCTCGCTCCGGGTGACCGTGCCACCGAAGACTTTGAGATTATAGCGACCGGCCCTGACGGGGGCATCTCCACGGCAACAAGCCGTGTTCGGATCTTTGGCCTCGAGGAGGCACCTGCAACCCTCTCCATCTCCGCGGATGCAAATAGCCTGCCCGAAGGAGACACCGGAACCGGGATTGCAACCTTCACCCTGACCCGCGGTGGAAATCTGACCAATGCGTTCACTGGCCTTGCAGAACTAACGGGTGATGCGGACGGCGCGCAATTTGCGGGGGCTTCAAATCCAGCGGCAACCTCCTTCAGCTTCGCGCCTTTGCAGGAGACGTTGACACTGAGCGTTGTCTATACGCCCGACGGCCGCCAAGAGCCGAACGAGACCATCGGCATCCAAATCTCAGCGCCCGCGAACCCGGACGTGCAAATCCTCCATAACTCGGCCTCGACCACAGTCACGAACGATGATTCCCGACCCGTCGCCCAACCGGATGCGTTTCGCGTCGCCGAAGACACACTCCTCATCGGCAACGTGCTCGGCGACAACGGTAGCGGTGTGGACTTCGACCCAGACAGCGGCACGGTTGAGGTGATCGGGCTCAGCTCGACCCCGATCACAACTGAGTCCGGCTCGACCTTCCTGTTCGAGGACGACGGCACCTTCCGGTTCGATCCGACGGGGCGGACGCAGGATCTTGCCCGCGGCGAAACCGCCATTGAGCGCTTCGAATACAGCTTGCGAGACGCGGACGGGGATATCTCAAGCGGATCCGT
>CAYUKE010000531.1:0-1659 GCA_964445185.1 uncultured Geminicoccaceae bacterium | reverse complement strand
AGCAGCGTGACCACCGTGTCGCGGAAGTCGGTGTCCTTCTCCCGCTTGAACGACAGTGGCTGGCCGGGTGCGGTGACGACGCGTGACAGCCTCGCCGTGTCCAGCAGCCCCTCGTCGAGATCGAACGACCAGGAGCGGAGCTGCTGCGCCATGAGCTTGCGCTGCAGCCGGTTGGCCATCCGCCCGATCATGCCCTGAAAGCGCTCGAGCGACTGGTCGAGCTGCATCCTGAGCCGGGTCAGCTCCGCCTGACTGCAGAGGTCCTCGGCGTAGATGATCTGATCGTGCTCTTGGCTGTAGACTTCATAGTCGGGCTCGTAGCCGGGCATTTGACCCAGTTGGGCCTGGTTCCTGCGGGCGTCGTCCGGCTCCTGGTCGGCGCCTGCGGCTTCGGCCTCCTCGCCTTCGAGAGAGGTTTCGGCCTCGCCGGACATCTCCTCGCTCTCGGCCTCGCCGCGCTCGCTCTTGTCGCTCTCCTCGGTCTGGTCGTCGACCTCCTGCTCGCCGCTCTCCTCCTCGCCGGAGCCAGGCGGCTGCTCGCCCGTGTCGTCCTCGTCCTCGTCCATGGACCGGTCGGGCGGCAGGTCGGTCTCTTCTTCGAGACCGAGCTGGCGAAGGAGGTCGCGCACCTGGTCGGCGAAGTCGCCCTGATCCGCGAGGCAGCCGCCCAGCGCGTGGACCTCGCGACCGATCTTGCGATCGAGCATGTCGCGCCAGTGCTCGAGGACCTTGCGCTGCATGGTGGGTGCGGTGAACCCGAGCAGCTTCTCGCGCGCATAGAGCTCGGCGACCTGCGCGAGCGCGCCTTCTTCTTGATGGTCGCCCCCGGCCTGGGCCTGGACGTTGCCCTCCTGCGTGCCCATGAGGCGCGCGGCCGTCGCCGTGTTCACGTTGGAGCGGACGCCGTCCATATGCGTGCAGCCCAGCGCCTCGCAGCGAACCTGCTCGAGCGCGTTGAAGATTGCGAGGGCGATTTCGCCCTGGGGCTGGTAGCGGGCATGCAGCTTGGCGTTGTGGTGGCGGACCCGCAGTGCCTGGCCATCGGCTTCGCCGCGGACCCGCGCCACCTCGCCCGGGTGCAGATCCGGGCGGACGGCCGCCAGGCGGACATCGACCGCGGCGTTCTGCTTGCGCCGGTCGCCGCCGCGAAAGCCGACGGTCAGGGTCGGTTTGTCGGCAATCGCCCGCGTCGTCGCTGCTAGGGCGCGCTGAAATTCTTCGGTGCGGTTCTTCTGCTCCAACGAAGCAATCTCAGCTCAAGGTCACCGCCGCCGTGGATTCGCTGAGCTCGGTGCCGAAGCAGCGCTGGTAGTACTCGGCCACGATCTGCCGCTCGGCCTCGTCGCACTTGTTGAGGAACGTGACGCGGAAGGCGAAATCCAAGTCATTGAAGATCTGCGCGTTCTCACCCCAGGTAATCACCGCGCGCGGCGACATGACGGTGGAGATATCGCCGGCGATGAAGCCCGAGCGGGTGAGCTCGGCGAGTGCTACCATCTGACCTACCTTCTTGCGCTCGGCCTCGGTGTCCCAAGACGGCAGCTTCGCCAGGACAATCTCGCACTCGGACTCGTGGCTCAAATAATTGAGCTGGGCGACGATGTTCCAGCGGTCCATCTGGCCTTGGTTGATCTGCTGAGTGCCGTGATAGAGCCCCGT
>CAYUKE010000530.1:0-1660 GCA_964445185.1 uncultured Geminicoccaceae bacterium | reverse complement strand
AAGGCGGCGGCGCTCGCGCTGGAGCAGCCGCTCTATCGGTATGTGGGCGGCGTGAACGCCCATCTCCTGCCGGTGCCGATGATGAATGTCATCAATGGCGGGGCGCACGCCGACAACCCGATCGACGTTCAGGAATTCATGATCATGCCGGTCGGCGCCACCTCCTTCGCGGAGGCGTTGCGGATGGGGGCCGAGTGCTTTCACAGCCTCAAGAAGGCGCTGCACGACGCCGGCCACAACACCGCGGTCGGCGACGAAGGCGGCTTTGCGCCAAACTTGCAGAGCACCGACGAGGCGCTCGCCTTTCTCGCCAAGGCAGTCGAGGCCGCCGGCTACAAGCTCGAGGAGGACATTGTCTTCGCCCTCGACGCCGCTGCCAGCGAGTTCGGCAAGGGTGGTAAGTACGAGCTCAAGGGCGAGGGCAAGACGCTCGATGCGGGCGGCATGGCCGATTACTACGGCGAGCTGATCGCCCGCTATCCGATCCGCTCGATTGAGGACGGTGTCGGCGAGGACGACTGGGACGGGTGGGCGCATCTAACCGAGCGCTTCGGCAAGACCGTCCAGCTCGTTGGCGACGACCTCTTCGTCACCAACCCGAAGATTCTGGCCGAAGGCATCGCCAAGGGAACCGCCAACTCCCTCCTCGTCAAAGTGAACCAGATCGGCTCGCTGACGGAGACCCTCGAGGCCGTTGAAATGGCCCACCGTGCGCGCTTCTCCTGCGTCATGTCCCACCGGTCCGGCGAGACCGAGGACGCGACCATCGCTGATCTTGCTGTCGCGACCAACTGCGGCCAGATCAAGACTGGCTCGCTATCGCGCTCCGACCGTCTCGCGAAATACAACCAGCTCCTGCGCATCTAAGAACAACTCGGCGGCACGGCCCGCTATCCGGGGGCGGCGTGCTTCCGGTTCGGCTGAGCGGCAGACCCCTGCGCCGATTGGTCGTCGTCGGCCCGGCGGTGTTGGTAGCCGCGTACTTCGCCTACCACGCCGTCTACGGTGCGAACGGTTGGCGGGCTTGGCAGGAGGTGCGTGCCGAGCGCGCGGCAGTGGCGCAAGAGTTCGCCCGCGTCCGCGCCGCCAACGCTGAATTGGAAACGGCGGTCCGCGCGCTCAGCCCCGAGACCGTCGATCCCGACGCCGTCGAGACCGCGCTTCGAGAGCTTGGCTATGTGCGACCCGGCGAACTGATCCTGCTGCAGCGAGACGACTAGTTAGCCGGCGCCCACGGGGCAACGTCCGCACGCGGTCAAGCGCCGCAATCCCTTGGTTGTGCGGCGCACTACCTCCTACGACAGTGCTGTGACTCGACCGACGGCCCCGGGGGGACGCTGGATGGCAACCGAGACGACCACCGCGAGCGGCGGCAAGCGCGCACCGAGCCGTCGCAAGTCGGCGCCGGCGGCCCTGCCCGCCGCCGACGTGTTACTGACGTATTATCGCGACATGCTGTTGATGCGTCGCTTCGAAGAGAAAGCGGGTCAGCTCTACGGCATGGGGCTCATCGGTGGCTTCTGCCACCTTTACATCGGCCAGGAGGCGGTTGCCGTCGGCATTCAGCATGCGCTCGACCCTGGCGATACTGTGATCACCGGCTATCGCGACCACGGGCACATGCTGGCAACCGGCATGGACGCCAAGCGCGTGATGGCTG
>CAYUKE010000529.1:0-1663 GCA_964445185.1 uncultured Geminicoccaceae bacterium | reverse complement strand
AGCTCTTGTTCATGGGCGGCGAGTTTGCCCAGGGACGCGAGTGGCAGCATACCTTCAGCCTCGATTGGCACCTGCTTGAGTATCCGCAGCACCAGGGCGTCAAGCGACTGGTCGCCGACCTCAACCGCACGCTCGCGGATCTGACGGCGCTGCACGAACTGGACAGCGACTGGCAGGGCTTCGAGTGGATCGACGTTCACGACAACGAGCAGAGCATCATCAGCTTCCTGCGCCGCGGTCGTAACGGCGAGCTGGCGGTCATCATCTCGAATTTCACGCCGGTGGTTCGCCACGACTACCGGATCGGCGTGCCGTATGCGGGCGGCTATGCGGAGCGTCTGAACACCGACGCCTTGGCCTACGGCGGCAGCGGCGTCGGCAACGGGCCGCTCAACGCCGACGAGATCGAATGGCACGGCCGTCCCTATAGCCTTAACCTGACCCTGCCCCCGCTCGCCACCGTCATTCTCGTGCCGCAATGACGCGAACGGGTCAGCGAGTCTGGTCCGGCAAGCCTTATCCGCTCGGCGTGACCTTCGACGGTCGCGGCGTCAACGTCGCGCTGTTTTCCGCGCACGCCGAGCGGGTCGAGCTGTGCCTGTTCGAGCCGACGGGCCAGCGCGAGACCGAACGGATCGAGCTGCCTGAGTACACCGACGAGGTCTTCCACGGCTACCTGCCGGACGTCGTCCCGGGCCAGCTCTACGGATTTCGCGTGTACGGCCCCTACGCCCCGGAGCAGGGGCACCGCTTCAACCCGGCGAAGCTCCTGATCGACCCCTATGCCAAGCAGCTCTCGGGTCCGATCCGCTGGTCGAACGCGCACTACGCCTACCGCGTCGGCAGCCCGCGCGAGGACCTCTCGATCGATCGTCGCGACAACGCCCGTGGCATGCCGAAGGGCATCGTCGTCGACGAGACGTTCAACTGGGGCGACGACCGCCGGCCGGCGACGCCCTGGGACCGCACGATCATCTACGAGGCGCACGTGCGCGGGCTGACCGAGCGCCACCCGGAGCTGCCGCACGGCATCCGCGGGACCTACGGTGGCGTTGCGCATCCGGCGATCATCGAGCACCTGCAGCGGCTCGGCGTGACCGCCATCGAGCTCTTGCCGGTGCACGCGATCGCCGACGAGCGCCATCTGCTGCAGCGCGATCTAACCAACTATTGGGGCTACAGCACGATCGGCTTCTTCACGCCGGAGCGGCGTTACGGCCGGACGGATGACATCGGGCGCGAGTTTAAGACGATGGTCGCGCGGCTGCACGAGGCCGGCATCGAGGTGATCCTCGACGTCGTCTACAACCACACCGGCGAGGGCAGCCATCTCGGGCCGACGCTGAGCTTCCGCGGTATCGACAACGCCAGCTACTACCGCCTCCGGCCGGACAACCCGCGCTACTACGACGACATGACGGGCTGCGGGAATACCCTCGACACCCGCCACCCGCGCGTTTTGCAGCTGGTCATGGACTCGTTGCGCTACTGGGTCGAGGTGATGCATGTCGACGGGTTCCGCTTCGATCTCGCGAGCGCGCTCGCCCGTGAGAGCTACGGCTTTGATCCCGGCGGCGGGTTTCTCGACGCAGTGCGCCAGGATCCGGTGCTGCGCTCGGTCAAGCTTATCGCCGAGCCCTGGGACGTTGGTCCCGGCGGCTAC
>CAYUKE010000528.1:0-1667 GCA_964445185.1 uncultured Geminicoccaceae bacterium | reverse complement strand
CCGGCGGCAACGGCAAATTCAGCGCGGCGGCGGAGCGCAGCCGTGTCCTCGCCGCCGGCGCCGTTGCCAAGCTCCAGGCAGGCGATCAGCCGCCGCGCTGTGGTCGCGTCGCAGCTTGCGTCAAGCGTCATTGTGCAGCTCCGGCAGCGCCTGGACGAGGAGGTCGGCGAGGCGGTCGGCACAGGCGGCGCCAACCGCCAGCGTCTCGCTGTGGCGCAACGGCGGTCCTAGCCCGGCCGCCTTGTTGGTGACCGCCGAGATCCCCAGCACGCGCAGGCCCGCATGGCGTGCGGCGATCGCCTCGGGCACCGTCGACATGCCGACCAGATCGGCGCCCAACGTCGCGAACGCTCGGATCTCGGCCGGCGTCTCGAAGGCCGGGCCCAGGGTGGCGAGGTAAACGCCACGGCCGACGTCGATGCCGTTGGCCTCCGCGACCGTGCGAAGCCGCGAGCGCAGCGCCGCGTCGTAGACCTCGCTCATGTCGGGGAACCGGGGACCGAGCGCGTCGTCGTTGCGGCCGATGAGGGGGCTCGTGCCGAGCGCGTTGATGTGGTCGGTGATCAGCGCCAGGTCGCCGGGCCGAAGCCGCTCGGCGATCGCACCGGCGGCGTTGGTGAGGATCATAAGCCGAATGCCCACGGCCTTGAGGGCTTGGACAATCGGCGTCACGGCGCTCGCCGGCACGCCCTCGTAGAGGTGCACCCTGCCCTTCAGCGCGAGAACGGGCACGCCGGCGAGCCGGCCAGCCACAACCTCGCCCGCGTGCCCCTCCACGCTGGGCTTGGGAAAGCCCGCGAGGTCAGCGTAGGCGACGGTTTCGGGCAGCTCGAGCCGCTCGGCGACGCGGGCGAGGCCGCTGCCGAGAAGGATCGCGATCCGCGCCTCGCCGATAACCCCGAGCGCGCGCAAACGATGTGCTGCATCGCCGGGCGTCGCTGCGGCCGTGAGCTGGGTGGAGTCGAAGGCGAGCGGCAAGAGGTCGGCAAGCGTCACGGTGCGGCGGACGGCAATGGTGTCGCCAAGGTGCACCGGCGTGTCGGGCACGGCGAACTCCACCAGCCGCTGCCGACAGCCGCCGCAAGGCGCAATGAGGGCCGGCCCGTCGGCGACAATGCAGACCTCAACGACGCGACGCGCGCCGGCCGCGACGAGCGCCCCAAGCGCACTCGCCTCCGCGCACTGGCCCTGCGGATAGGCCGCATTCTCGACGTTCGCGCCGACATGGATGCTGCCGTCCTCGGCGCGCAACGCCGCCCCGACCTTGAAGCCGGAGTACGGCGCGTGAGCGTGGTCGCGCACCGCGCGCGCGGCTTCGAAGAGGTCGTCAGTCATGTGCGGGCCGCCTGCGCATGCGCGTTTCCGGAAATCACGTCGGGTGCTGCGCGGCGCGCCGGTGAGGTATTGCCGTCGCAGCGCAAAGCCAACGACCTGGGTTCGTTTCGCAATGCCGGCCTCAAGAACCGCTGTTTGCTGCCGAAGTTTCGGGCAAACAAGGATACCTCAGGAATAGTAGCATAGTCCGCTGCGCGCCGCCCCGACCACCTTGGGCGACTTCGACCAGCTCTAGCCGGCGAGCCCGGGGAGGAGCGCGGCCACGCCTTCGGCGACCATGCCGACGGCGATGGCGGTCAGCAGCATGCCCATGACGCGTGTCACGACACCCA
>CAYUKE010000527.1:0-1673 GCA_964445185.1 uncultured Geminicoccaceae bacterium | reverse complement strand
GACGATGTTGGCCGCTAGCAGACGGGCAAGCGCTGCATCGCGCTCAACCGCCAAAACGCGCACCTCGCGAAGACGGGCAAGGGCAAGCGCCGCGCCACCGACACCGGCGCCGACGTCGACGACCGTCGCGCCGGAGCCTACCGAGCTAGCAGCAGCCGCAGCGAGCAGGATCGTATCGATGGCGATGCGATAGCCGTCGCGCGGCTGGTGGACGAGGAGCCGACCGCCGAGCAGCCGGTCGACCGTGGTCGCCGGCTCGCCGACACCGTCAACGCTCACCGTCGCCGAGGGCGCGGTGCTCGTTCTCGAGGACCCATCTAGCGCGCGAGGCGTCGTCGGGCGCGACCATCAAGCGCCGCGGGATGGCACCGATGCTGCCCTCCAGCACGGAGACGTGCTGATCGAGCACGATGCTCTCGATCCCGCTGGCGCGCAGCGTCGCCTGCGCCCAGGACAAGAACACGACATCGTTGGTCCGCAGCAGTTCCGTCATCGCACTCCACCCGTGCGTCCGATCGCCCACCGACGTGGTTTGCAACGCATTCCGCCACCATGTTACTCACCATGCGGTCGTGATCGGTGGAGGAAGCCGGATCGTGAATGCTCAACCCGCGGCGCGTCTCGACGCTTCGGATTCTCGCGTGCACCTCGACAAGCTCCAGTCGCTCGTGCGCGAGGAACTGCTCCGCGTCAACGGCGTGATACTCCGTGAGATGGAGAGCCCGGTCGAGCTGATTCCGCAACTCGCTCGCCACCTGATCGCCGCCGGCGGCAAGCGCATCCGGCCGATGATGACGCTCATTTCCGCGCGGCTCTGCGGTTATGCCGGCGATCGCCACGTCAAGCTCGCGGCCTGTGTCGAATTTATTCACACGGCAACGTTGCTCCACGACGACGTCGTCGATGCCAGCGACCTCCGCCGGGGGCGGGAAACGGCGAACGCGCTTTGGGGCAACAAAGCGCCGGTGCTGGTCGGGGACTTTCTGTTTAGCCGCGCGTTCCAGCTTATGGTCCGTGACGGCAGCCTCGACGTCCTTCGTATTCTTTCGAGCGCGTCCGCCGTGATCGCGGAAGGCGAGGTCCTGCAGCTGCTTACCGCGAATGACAGCGCGACCGGCGAGGCCGACTACTTCCGCATGATCGAAGGTAAGACGGCCAAGCTGTTCGAGGCGGCGGCCGAGGTCGGGGCCGTCGTCGCCGATCGCCCACCTGCGGATGCCGCGGCGCTTGCCGACTACGGTCGATCCATCGGCGTCGCCTTCCAGCTGGTCGACGACGCGCTCGACTACAGCGCGGAACAGGAAGCCCTGGGCAAGACCGTCGGCGACGACTTCGCCGACGGCAAGGTCACGCTGCCGATCGTGCTCGCGATGGCACGGGCCGATAGCGAGGAGCGCGCGTTCTGGCAGCGCGTGATCGAGGCCGGTGATCAACGCGATGGCGACCTCGAACGGGCCATCCAGCTGCTGATGCAGCACGACGCCATCCGCGCAACCATTCGACGCGCCGAGGACTATGGCGATCGGGCACGGCGCGCGCTGGACCGGTTCGCACCCTCGCCCGAGCGAGCGGCGATGCTTGACTTGGTTGATTTCTGCATCGAACGCGCCTACTGATCCGCGCGCGCCGCGGTCTCCCGAACCGCCTTTTGTCGGCGCCCGTCGGAGTGTAGC
>CAYUKE010000526.1:0-1686 GCA_964445185.1 uncultured Geminicoccaceae bacterium | reverse complement strand
GACCCGGCGCGGGCCAGGGCGGCCACGGACCACCGCGACGACGCCCGTCGTGGCGATGTCGTCAACGATCTCGTCCACCCCGAAGGTCCGCAGCCGGTCGATGACGAACGCACGCGTCGCATGCTCGGCGAACCCCAGCTCTGGGTTCGCGTGCAGATGCCGTCGCCACGCGACCATGTCGTCGTGGTACTCGGCGACCCGATTGATGACGGCCATCACGTCCTTTCGAACCCGCGCGCTGTCGAGGTTTCGTTCGTACGGCGGGCGCGCAGTAGCGGCAAGCGCGGGAGATTGTCCGCGGCCGGGGCTCTGGCTACACCCGTTCCCATGATTGTGGGGCGCGGCCCTGGTTGGGAGACTGGACCATGTGCAACTTTCGGATCTGGAGTGCGGCGCTCGCGGCGGCATTGGCGCTGGCCGGGCCCGCCGCGGCGGAGGGGCTCAAGCTCGGGGCGCTCATTCCACTGACGGGCGGGCTCGCGACCTACGGCGAGAGCAGCCTGAACGGCATGCGGCTCGCCGTCGACGAGGCCAACGATGCGGGCGGCGTGCTCGGCGGGCCGGTGGAACTGATCGTCGGCGACACGCAAACCAAGGCGCAGCCGGCTGTCGACGCCGCCAAGCGCTTGGTCACGATCGAGGGAGTGGCTGGCCTCCTTGGTGCGCTCAGCTCCGGCAACACAATCCCTGTAGCGACGACGGTCAGCGCCGTCGAGCAGGTGCCCCAGATCTCCAACTCGTCGACGGCACCGACGATCACGACGCTCGAGGATGGCGACTTCCTGTTCCGCACGGTCCCCTCGGATGCGCAGCAGGGCGTCGTTCTCGGCGGTCTCGCCCGTGCCGAGGGGCTCGAGCGCGTGGCCGTGCTCTTCGTCAACAACGACTACGGCTTGGGGCTCGCCGAGAGCTTCGAGGCGAGCTTCACCGACCTCGGCGGCATCATCACGGGAAGCTCCGCCTTCGAGCCGAACAAAGCATCGTACCGCGGCGAGTTGCAGGACCTGGCGGGCGGTGACGCGGATGCGTTGCTCCTCATCGCCTATCCGGACGACGGTGGTCTCCTGATACTCCGACAAGCGTTGGAGGAGGGCTTCTTCGAGCGCTTCGTCTTCACCGACGGGATGAAGGCCACCCAGGTTGCCGCCGATTTCGGAGCCTTCATCGACGGTGCGTTCGGCACGGCGCCCAGGGCCGTCGAGAGCGCCGAGAGCGCCGCTTTTGCCGAGGCGTACCGTGCAGCCCACGATGAGCTGCCGCCTCTGCCGTTCATCGACAGCGCCTACGACGCGGCGATGATCCTGATCCTCGCCGCAGAGGCTGCCGGCGTGGCTGAAGGCACGGCGATCCGCGACCAGATCCGCGCGGTAGCGTCGCCGCCGGGTGAGAAGGTCGGCCCCGGCGACTTCGCGAAGGCGCGGGATCTGCTCGCCGCGGGCGAAGCCATCGACTATGACGGCGCCGCCGGCAACCACGAGTTCGACGAGCACGGTGACGTCGGCGCCAGCTACGAGCACTGGATCATCGGCGGCGGCGCGCTGGAAACTGTCGAGATCCTGCGCTGACAGGTTCGCCCGCCGGCCAAGTCTTGGCGATGGCGCCGGGCGGCCGTCGTGCGCACGACGCCGGGTTTGCAGCCGCGCCCGCTCGCGCGCGGGGTTAACTTAGGCTTCCGCCCGCCATGGT
>CAYUKE010000525.1:0-1687 GCA_964445185.1 uncultured Geminicoccaceae bacterium | reverse complement strand
GAAGCCGTGGATGATCCCGCGCCCACCGCAGCCACGGCCAACCTCGGGGCCGCCGAGCTCCATTGCGAAGACGCCGTCGCGCTTGAAACAGACATCGCCGATGGCGACGTCCTCACCGGCCTGCTTCTTCAGCGACGAGGTCTCGATGATCGTCGGGCAGCTCTTGCCGCCGAAAAGCAGCGAGGTCGTGTCGCTCTTCGGGTCGCAGCCGATCAGCAGCACGCGCTTGCCCTGCTGCGCGAGCATGTAGGAGAGGTTCGCCAGCGTGAAGCTCTTGCCGATGCCCCCCTTGCCGTAGATCGCGATGATCTCGGTCGTAGGGGCGGCGACGGGCTCCATCGCGTCGGCAGTCGGCTCGACGATCGCGGCGGCACGGTTCATGCGCGCTCTCTCCAGTCGAGAACCATCTTGAGGCAGTCGGTTGCCGTGAAGGCGGTGCGGTAGGCGCTCGCGGCATCCCGCGCGGGCGCGCAATGGGTGATCAGCCCGTCGAGGTCGAGGCGTCTGGAGATCAACAGATCTTGGACCCGAGCGAGGTCAGGATCCTTCCATTCCGCGGCCACGCGCAACCGGGCCTCGCGCATGAAGGCCGGCGGAAACGCAAAGCTGAGCGGTGCCGCATAGAAGCCGGCCAGCACGATCTCGCCGCCAAGTGCCAAGCGTCCGATCAGCGTGTCGAGGATCGCAGGATCGCCACTGACATCGCAGATCCGCGCGTAGTCGCGTCGCTCGTCGGCCTCGGGCGCGCAGACCGCGTAGCCGCGGGCACCGTCGCGTCGCTGTGGCTCATGCTCCCAGACGGTCGGTGGTTGGCCACCGAGCGCCAGCGTGAGACGGGCAACCAAGCGCCCCAGCACGCCGTGACCGACGATGAGTTGGGGCAACGCCTCGGCGATTGCGTGGTGCGCGGTCGCAGCGAGCGCCAGTAGCGTCGCCTCTTCCTGAAGGCCGGCCGGCACCCGGCGAACGCGACCGGCCGCGGTGACCAGATGTGATGCAGCGCCGCCGAACAGGCCGCGGACCTCGCCGAAGCACCGTGCACCCGGAACGAATACGCGCTCGCCGACGGCGACCTCTGCCGCCGGCCCCGCCTCCACGACCTTGCCGACACTCTCGTAGCCCGGCACGAGCGGGTAGCCCATGCCTGGGAAGCTCGGCATCCGTCCTGACCAGAGCAGACGCTCGGTGCCGGTGCTGATTCCGCTCCACTCGACCGCGACGACCACGTCCTCGGCGCCGGCTGCGCTCAGATCGAGAACCTGAAGACTCAGATTCTCCGGTCTGTCGAAGACGACGGCAGTCGAGCGCACGTGGAACCTCCCGGCCCGGTTGCGCAAGGCAATTGTTGCCTTTCCGGTAATGTCAGTCTATCTTGACGCAAATTAGTGTCAAGCTTGACTTACATCTCCGTTGGGCTGCTGTTCATCCGGACGGGTCGCGAGAAGACGGACGAGCAGCGGCCGCCGTGTTCGCCAAGCCTTTGATTTTCCGAAGCCGGCAGAAACCAGCAGCCGGTCGATCTCGGCTTGGGTGCGCGGACGGCCGGACCCCATTGCCAAGAGGTAGAAACCGAAATACGCGGCGCCGATTGGTTCGGCACCGGCGGTGCCGGCCAACGGCTCTGCGATGAGCAGCGTGGCGTCCCCCGGCCCCCGGTTGGGGGGCGGCCCGGTCCCCCGGATTAACG
>CAYUKE010000524.1:0-1691 GCA_964445185.1 uncultured Geminicoccaceae bacterium | reverse complement strand
CGCTGCCGGTCGAGGAGGTCGAGGCGCTGATGGCCGAGGCCCGCGGCGCGGCCGCCCCGACCTTCACGATCGACCTGGAGCGCCGGGTGATCGTTCGCCCGGAGGGCAACCGCGAGCTCCCCTTCACGATCGACGACTTCGGCCGCCACCGCCTGCTCGAAGGCCTCGATCAGGTCGGGCTGACCCTGGTCAAGGGCGGCGCCATCGACGGCTTCGAGGCGGAACAACGCCTGAGCCAACCCTGGTTGTATCCAGCGGTGTAACATTGTCGACCACAAGCCGTTGAACGGATGGCTAGTACCAAGGCCTGTTAACGCCTCAATTTCTTGGAGTGCACGCCTTGCGCCCGATGTGCAGCTCAACTGATTGTCGGATAAGAGTTTTTGGCTTATTCACGAAGATCGCCGTGACGGCCCTGACGGCTGGCCTTGTTGTGATGCTTCAACTCAGCCAAATCTTTAGGTTTCGAAATGTTCAGAATATACCACCCGATTTCTATTATGACGTTCTATTTTTCTTGTGGATTGCTGTCTGGATACTGACAATCATCATGCCGCCAGTTGTTAACTCAGTCGGCCTGCCCGGCAAGGTCGTCGGACTCTTCAATGCGCTTTCCATTTAGGTTTCGGATATCTTTGCACATAGCTCGATACGCCTCTCCTCACGTATTTATTTTTTTTCTCTTTACCCTCAGCTTATTCGGAATTTCCTGCATCGCTGCTAATGCTACTCACGAACTGCGGAAATCGCCTGCAGGCCGGCCGGAGATTGCCGACTTAGTAGCATCATCTGACAATTCTGGCTCATACTTCTTAGACAGGACAAACTTCCAAATTGTGAATGCAGACTCATTGCTTGATCGTTTTCGCATTTTTGCTGCCGCTGCGGTGCGCCCACGTGACTTGGTGGGCTTGAGCGAAGCTTGGTTTTTGCCGCTGGAAATCGCGGATCCCGAGTCAGCCAAACGGCAGATGTTTGACGTCATCTCCCTGACGGATCTTCCTGAATACTTCTTTTTGATACAATCCAGCAACGCTAGAAGTCTCTTGATCAAGATGGATTTACAGGTTTGTGGACGCTCGCTGGGCTACAACGAGTGCGCGCGGAGGATCGCGCACGGCCTACCGGATCTGGCAGTCCGTTTCACCGGCGAAAATGCGCCGCGGACCGGCGTTGTCTTTCGAGAAAAGACGCCAGAGCTTCAGCTCGTCCGCATCCTGATCGACGACGTTGAATTCGAGCAAGCAACGCCGCCGCCTGCCCGCAACGAGCCAGAGCGACGATCGATCGGAGACGCCATTGAGGACTTCCTGCTCTCCTTGGGCGGAGGCAGCGGCGGCGGACTACCTGGCCACGACCGTCGCGGAGGCGGTAGCGGCAGCAGATAGCCAGACCAGAGAGAGCATGCGGTCCATGATGGTGCAACATCATCAGGCTCGCCGTTTAAACACACGAGCGATTGCTAAGGCAGGTCGACGACTCCGCGCGAGGTAGCGGTCGCATAGCCTGGCGCCCTCGGGCTGGGTCCGTGTCAGCGACCACTCAAGCACCTACCCATGTGCAAGATACGCGGCGTGATAGCTTCTACGCCAGAAGCGAAAGACGCGGCGCCGGAGAGCGAACAAACGATCGCTTGCCCAGGGGTGCACCGAACGCTGTCGCCCGACGCGCGGGCCTGACGGCTACTCGTC
>CAYUKE010000523.1:0-1698 GCA_964445185.1 uncultured Geminicoccaceae bacterium | reverse complement strand
CTTGCCGACCTCGGCCCGGTCCGCATCGCCGCGCCGGCAGCGGGCGAGCGCGCCGGCCTCCTCGCCCTCGCACCCGACCCGGATGGTGGGATCGGTGTCGGCGTCGCGCGCGCCATCGCGCCGCCTGCCGGTGTTACAACCACCATCCGCGTCGTCGGTCCGCAAGGCCAGGTGCTCGGCCGCGAACGGGTGGACTTTCCGGCCGAGTCGCGGCGCGGAGAGGGCCGGTTCGACTTGCCGCCGTCAATCGCGCGCGACGTGCGGCGCATCGAGATCGAGCCGGTGCGGAGCGCGGGTGACGTGGTGCTGACCGACCAGGGCTTGGGAGCGCGGACGGTCGGCATCATCGCCGCGGCGGGGCCTGGCGAGGCCCAGCCGCTGGTCGCGGAGCGCTTCTTCGTTGAGCGCGCCCTGGCAGGCCGAGCGCGGGTGACGACCGGGGCGGTCGAGGCCGTGATCGACGCCGAGGTCGCAACGATCGTGCTGTTGGACGATCAGGAGCTCAGCACTGACCAGGAAGCGCAGCTGCGGCGGTGGATCGAAGGTGGCGGGATCTTACTGCGCTTCGCCGGGCCCAACCTGGCCGAGCGCAGCGACGATCCCCTGGTGCCGGTGCCGCTGCGCGCTGGCGGCCGGCTGCTCGACGGCTCGCTCTCCTGGGAACGGCCGCTGCCGCTCGGCAGCTTCACAGCGACCGGTCCGCTTGCGGGTCTGCCGGTGAGCGCCGATGTCCGCGTCCGACGCCAGGTCCTCGCAGAGCCATCGGCCGATCTTGCGGCAGCGACGCTGGCGGTTCTCGACGACGGCACACCGCTGGTGACGGGTCGACAGCTGGACGAGGGCTGGCTCATGCTCGTCCATGTTACGGCGAACACCCGGTGGTCCGATCTTGCGCTCTCGGGAACCTACGTTGCCCTGCTGGAGCGCATGGCCGATCTCGGACGTGGCCGGCGGCCGCCGCCGGGCGAGGCCGTGCTGCGGCCGGTGGCGGTGCTCGACGCCTACGGCCGTCTGGGAGAGCCGAGCGCCGCCGTCAGCCCGGTGACAGCCTCAACGTTCGTCGACGGCGAGCCCGGCCCGGAACTTCCGCCGGGGCTCTATGAGGAGACGGCCACCGGCGCCCAGCGGGCGCTCAACCTCGCGCGCGGCGTGCCCGACCTCGAGGTGCTGAACCCGACCGATCTCGGCCAGGTACCACGCGGACTTGACGGCGTCGGCGAGGTCGATCTTCGCCCGCACCTGCTTCTCGCAGCCCTCGCTCTGCTGCTGCTCGACCTGGCTCTCGTCGCGGTCATGCGCGGCAAGACTCCTTTGCGCCGCCGCGCCGGCCTCCGCCCCACAGCGTTGGTGCTGGTTGCGTCGTTCGCTGCGGCGCCGGCGGCGGCGCAGCCGCTGGCGCCGCAGGACCTTGCCCTGACCACGCCCCTCGGCTTCGTCGCCAGCGGCGATCCCGATGTCGACGACGTCGCGCGCGCCGGCCTCGCCGGCCTCGGCTCGATCCTGTGGCAGCGAACCTCCGTCGAGCCCAGCGATCCGGTCGCCGTCGACCTGGCGACCGATCCGCTGGGCCTGTTCCCGATCCTCTTCTGGCCCGTGCCCGAGACGGTCGACGCGCTCGACGCCGACACCGCAGCGCGCCTCCTCGCCTATCTCGAGGGCGGTGGCATGGTCGTCTTCGACACGCGCGATGCCTATCTC
>CAYUKE010000522.1:0-1702 GCA_964445185.1 uncultured Geminicoccaceae bacterium | reverse complement strand
CGGCGGCCTCGAGCACCTGCTTCAGCAGCCGCAGCTGATCGTCCATGTCGAGGATCGTGAAGCTCGGCTCTAGATCCAGCCGCTCGGCATGGCGCCGGAGAACGCGGGCGCCGATGCTGTGGAACGTTCCCAGCCACATGCCCTGCACCGGGCGCTGGAGGATGCGCTCGACACGCTCGCCCATCTCGCGCGCCGCCTTGTTTGTGAAGGTTACGGCGAGGATCTCGCCTGGCCGGGCCCGGCCCTCGAGCAGAAGATGCGCGAGACGCGTCGTCAACACCCGCGTCTTGCCGGTTCCAGCGCCAGCGAGAACCAAGACCGGACCGTCAGGGGCGGTGACAGCGGCGTGCTGTTCCGGGTTAAGACCCGCGAGGTGGACGGGCGGTAGGGAAGCGACGGGGGCCAGGTGGCTCGCGCCGGTGTCGGCCAAATCGCGGCTCCTCTCAGTAGGTCGAGCGCGAACTTAAGCGTCTCCGCGCTCGAGTGCACGGGCTTCGAGCAATGCCCGGTTGTAGGCAAGCATCAGATCGCGCATGCGCACCTCGCCGAGAACGGTCGCATCGTCGGCGCAACGAACAACAGGAATATGGTCCTCGTCGTGCAGGCGCGCGCGACGCCAGGCGGAGCCTAGGTCGTCGTCGGGAAAGAGCACGACGGCGGGCGGGCGGACGAGATCCGCTGCGGTGATGGTCTCGTCGCGATCCTCGGCGAAGGCCGCGCCGGCAAGGCTTTCGAATGTCACCTCGCCGATGAGCCGGCCATCGGGGTCGCGCACATAGATCGACACGGCGCTGGTCCTGAAGCGCCGCTTCAGCGCATCGAGGCTCATGTCGGCCGGCACCGAGTGGTGTTCAGGCCGCAGGATCTCGGCAACACGCCGCTTCTCCAGCAGGCTCAACTCGAGCTCGCGGCGGAGGTTCAGGCCCTTGCGCGCAAGCTGCCAAGTAAAGAACGAGTGGCCGTGCGCTTGCATTGTGAACAGGGTAGCTACCGCCACGGTCACCATCAGCGCGAACGTCACGCCGTAGTCGTGGGTCAGCTCGAAGATCATGATGATCGTCGACATCGGCGCGCCGAGGACCGCCCCAGCGACGGCGCCCATGCCAAGCATGCCGTAGACGGCGCCGTCGGAACTCAGCGCCGGGAACGGCACTTGAGCGATGCGATCAAAGGCGACGCCGACGAGCGCGCCCAGCACCAACGTTGGGCTGAAAATGCCGCCACCGAACCGCGAGCCGAGACACAACGCGGTGGCGACGCCCTTGGCGAGAAGCACCGCGACCAGCATCACGAACGTGAAATCACCGGCCAGTGCTCGATCCGTCGTCGTGTAGCCGATCCCCATGACCTGCGGAAAGGCAAGCGCGATCACCCCGGTCAAGAAGCCGGCGATCGCGGGTCGCAGCACCGGCGGCACACCCGCGCGCGTGTGAAAGGCGTCGACGAGGGCGATCGTCCGTAGAAGCGCGATGGCGCAGCCCCCGGCGACGAGACCGAGCAGGACGAAGGCGGGCAGCTCGAAGAAGGACACCACCGTCTGCGGCGGTAGCGAGAACTCGACGACATCACCGAAGTGCATCCGGCTGACGATCGTCCCCGTTACCGACGCAATGACCACGGGTGAGAACGCGGTCAGCGCGTAATGACCGATAACCACCTCGAGCGCAAAGAAGACGCCGGCGATCGGCGCGTTGAAAGCTGC
>CAYUKE010000521.1:0-1714 GCA_964445185.1 uncultured Geminicoccaceae bacterium | reverse complement strand
GGTGGGATCTGCCCTAGATACCAACCGCGGCAATGCTCGCTTGCGGGCTTAACTTGAGGCTCTCCGCATCGCGGCTGGACGCGCTCCTGCTCGGCGACGAGACCGCATCAAGCCTCGGCATCGGGGTCGTGCGCCTGCGCCTGCTGCTGTTCGCCCTCTCGGCCCTCGTGACCGGCGTCCTGGTGGCCATCGCGGGCTCAATCGGCTTCGTCGGCCTGATGGTGCCCCACCTCGTCCGCCTCTTGGTCGGCGGCCGGCACGCGGTCGTTCTGCCGATCGCCGCCCTCGCCGGCGCGCTCCTCGTGGTTGGCGTCGACATCCTTGCCCGGCTCGTGCTCGCCCCCCAGGAGCTACCCATCGGCATCATCACCGGTGCCGTGGGCGGTCTCTTCTTTCTGCTCTTGATGGGCCGCCAGCGCTGAGCCGGTCCTAGAGAGGGGCAAACGCCATGACAGCGCTGGGCCGTAAGGCGGCCCTGGGGGCGCCGTGTCCGTTGCCGGTCAGATTGGTTGTAGAGGTCGACGACGTGGCGGACTTTTGCGACGGAACTCCGGTGGCAGCCGACGACCGTACGAGCCCTGGCGAACCGCGCTTCGCACGGACAGTCTGCTCTTGCGGCGTTGATAGCGTCGGGGACGGACGGGCTCGGCGAGGCGTGACCCGACGAGCCCGTCTCGCGTCAGATGACCTTGAGCTCGCCCGCGGCTGCGATCAGCGCGTCACGGAAGCGGTAGGTCGCATCGGACATGAGCTTGCGCTCAGCGATCCGAACCTGGCTGTAGGGCACCATGGCAGCACCAGGGCCATGGTCGTAAGGCTCCAAGTTGGCGCGGAAGGCCTCATAAGCTTCGCGGACGTTCCGGTCGACTGTCTCCGCCGTGCTGGCGACGTGGGGCGCGAACGGCTCGTACTGGCTGTAGATGCCGATGATGTTGTGCTTGAAGATCAGAAGGGTCTGGTCGGACCAGGTCTCTTCCTCGCTGCTGATCTTCTTGCTGCCAATCTCTTCGGCAAGACCAATCATGCCTTCGAAGCTGCCGGCCGGACTGTAGCGCCCGGGCTCCGCCAACTCCTGGTGGAGGCGTTGATGGCTTTCGGCCAGCGTGTCGGCGAACGTCGCTGCCATGTCGAGATCCTCGTCGCGAAACAGCAGGTACTCGACCTTGTGGAAGCCCCGGAACTCCTCGCTGGTTTCGCCGCCGTCGAAACTGTAGGGGCGCGCGTCGATGTCGGCGTCGCTCTGCTCGAACGACGCGGCAAGCGTCTCGATCTCCTCATAGGGCGGGCGCGCGTCGATGTAGGCTTGCCGCGCGACGACGAGGTCGCGGGACGCGATCGCGGTTCGAAGCGCGTCCACCAGTTCGATCTGCGCCTCATTCTGTGCTCGAAAGTACGCGACACCCTGCAGCGCCGCTTCCTGCAGAGCGCCCTCGTCGGCATGCGCGCGACCGATGATCGATGGAAATCCCCTCGGGACACTGACGGCGACCCCAGCGGTACCGAACGCCATGGCCTGCTGGAAATAGTGTCGGCGCGATAGACGCTTCATCCTTGTCCCTTTCCGCAGTGTCCGCGCATCGCGCCCACGCCGTAGCGCGCTGGCGATGCGGCGATAGCCTCGTCTAGGTGAGCCGTTTGTCGACTCTCAGCGCGGCTACTCGTAGCACTTACTAAATAAAAGTTAATAAAATTCCGGCAATAGACATCTCTATGT
>CAYUKE010000520.1:0-1716 GCA_964445185.1 uncultured Geminicoccaceae bacterium | reverse complement strand
GTAGCGTAGCGCGCGGCCGGCGGCCTTGGCGTCCAGATTCAGTTGGTGGCCGAGGGAGCGTTCGAGCAGGCGCGCCTCAAGACCGCCTGACGTGGACGACGCGTTCGGGACACGAGGCGCGAAAACACTTCGCCAAGAGGGTCGGTGTCGCCGCCGCGTGGGTCGAGACGCGGCACCTCCCGGGATCGCGCCGGAACGTCGCTCGTTCATCAGCTGTCACGTTTCTGATGCGACCCACCACAAGAACGCCGGTTATCGGCGATCCGCTTGGTCCGCTGCCCGGCACCTGCGGCTCGGCCGAAGGCCCTGGCAACGGCGCCCGCCCCCAGGTCGGCCCCCGCGCAAACCCACTGGAGCGGTGCGGCCGGCGCGTCTAGCGTCGTTGGAAACCGGCGGGAGGCCAAGGTGAACGCGTTCAGCCTGGGCATCGAAGAGGAATATCTGCTCGTTGACCCGGCGACCCGCGACCTCGTGGTTTCGCCGGATCCGGGCTTCATGGCCGCCTGCCATGCGGCGATCGGCGAGCAGGTCACCCACGAGATGCTGCAGGCCCAGGTCGAGATCGGCACCCGACCCTGCGCCGACGTCCAGGCCGCCCGCAGCGAATTGCGCGGCCTTCGCGCCGTCGTCGCTGCGGCAGCCCGCGACCACGGCATGGCGATCATCGCCAGCTCGACGCACCCCTTCGCCAAGTGGCGCTCGCTCAAGCGGGTCGCCAAGGAGCGCTACGACGAGCTTGCCCGCGACCTGCGGATCCTCGCCGAGCGGCTGGTGATCTGCGGCATGCACGTCCATGTCGGCATCGACGATGCGGACGAGCGTATCGACCTGATGACGCAGGCCACCTACTTCCTGCCGCATCTTCTGACGCTATCGACCAGCTCGCCTTTCTGGCAGGGCACCGACACGGGCCTTAAGGCCTACCGGCCGACGGTGTTCCGCGACCTGCCGCGCAGCGGGCTACCCGAGCCTCTAGAGAACGACCGCCAGTGGCAGGACCTCCTGCAGACGCTCGCCGACACCGACCTCTGCCACGACGGCACCAAGATCTGGTGGGATCTCCGGCCCTCGGCGCGCTTTCCGACCCTTGAGCTGCGCGTCTGCGACGTCTGCACGCGGCTCGACGATGCGCTGGCCATCGCCGCCGTCTATCAGGCGCTGATCGCCACCCTCCACCGCCTGCGCCGCAACAACCAGTCCTGGCGCCGCTATCGGCAACTGCTCATTGAGGAGAACAAGTGGCGGGCGCAGCGCTACGGCGTCGAGGGCTCGCTCGCCGACTTCGGCTGCCGCCAGCTCAAGCCCTTCGCCGACCTCCTGGACGAGCTGATCGACATCATCGGCGACGAGGCGATGCGCCTGGGCTGCCGCGCCGAGCTCGAGCACTGCCGCCGGATCGTTACCCGTGGGACATCGGCGGAGGGCCAGCTTCAGGTCTACCGCCACAAGATCGACGCCGGCGCCAGCGAGGACGAGGCGCTGCGGGCCGTCGTCGACTGGCTCGTCACCGCCACCCACGACGGCCTCGACGTGACGCCGCTGGCGCCGCCGGACGCGTAGCCGCGTGAAGAAATTGGGCCATCGCGTCCCCCGCTACGCGAGCGGGTCCGCCAGCGTTGACGCGTTATCACGCATATCGTTATTTTCTTCCGCTGAATTCTACCTAGGGGAGTGACGATGCGCGACGTCGTCCGCCACGGGCGTCGGCTCTCTCGT
>CAYUKE010000519.1:0-1736 GCA_964445185.1 uncultured Geminicoccaceae bacterium | reverse complement strand
CAGAGCCCTGCGCTGAAGCGGACGTTGCTGCGGGCCGTTGCCTTCTTCTTCGCCTCCTGCTATTGGGCCATGCTGCCGCTGATCGCCCGCGATGTCCTCGGCGGCGGCGCCGGGCTCTATGGTGTGCTGCTGGGCGCCGTGGGCGCAGGTGCCGTCAGCGGGGCCGTGATCCTGCCCATGGCGCGGCGCCGGCTCGATCCCGGCGCGATGGTGCTGGCGGGCACCGCTGCCACCGCCGCGACCCTGGTCGCGCTCGCCTTCGCACCCAACCTGCCCGTCGCGACTGTGGCGGCCGCGCTTGGTGGGCTCGCATGGATCGCGGTGCTTTCGAGCTTACAGGTCTCCGCACAGACTGCGCTGCCGGACTGGGTGCGCGCGCGGGGGCTGTCGCTGTTCCTAATGACCTTCGCGGGAACGATGGCGCTCGGCAGCCTTGTCTGGGGTCAGATCGCCACCGCCACCGGCATTCCGACGGCGATGGCGCTAGCTGCCGGCGGTACGTTGCTGGCCGGCGCGTTGGTGCGGTCGGTGCGGCTCCCTGCGACGAAGGGCGACGGCCTGGCCCCGGCCATGCACTGGCCTGACCCCGCCTGGACCCTGCCGAGCGAGGCGGGGGACCGGCGCGTGATGATCCAGGTCGAATACAACGTCGCGCCAGCCGACCGGGCCGCTTTGGTCGACTTGATGGCGGAGCTGCGCGCGGCGCGCCGCCGCAACGGCGGTTATCACTGGTCGCTGATGGAAGACACTGCCCATCCCGACCGCTTCGTCGAAAGTTGGCACGAGGTGTCCTGGCTCCAGCACAGGCGCCATCACGAGCGTGTTACCGCGGCGGAGAAGGCTCTTCAGGACCGCATCCGCGGGCTCCTGAAAGGCGGCGCCGCACCGGTGGTGCACCATCTCGCCGAACCAGACCCTCACGCTGACTGCGCCGCTACGAAGGAGACCGACCGATGAGCTGGAGCCCCTGTCCCGATCCAACGCTTGGCGACGCGAGAAGCTGTGACGCCATCGAGACCGTGATCGTGCCCCGCGCGGTCGATCTTGGCGAGATGACGGTGCGGCGAGCGCTGCCAAGCGTCGAGCGCCAGATGGTCGGGCCGTTCATTTTCTTCGACCAGATGGGCCCGGCGGAGTTCCTGACCGATCAGGGCATCGACGTGCGCCCGCATCCGCACATCAACCTCGCCACGGTCACGTACCTGCTCAACGGCGAAATCCTGCATCGCGACAGCCTCGGCACCGAGCAGACGATCCAGCCCGGGGCGATCAACTGGATGCGAGCGGGCCGCGGGATTGTTCACTCCGAGCGCACCGCGCCGGAGCTGAAGCGCTCGGGCCAACTGCTGTTTGGCCTGCAGACCTGGGTCGCGCTCCCCGAGGCGATGGAGGAGAGCGATCCATCCTTCGTCCACGTGGGGCGCGAGGCGTTGCCGACGATCGACGACGGCGCGCTTCAGCTGCGGCTCATCGCCGGCTCAACCCATGGCCTCCGCTCGCCGCTCGCCACGGCGTCCGAGACCCTCTACGCCGACATGGCGCTTAACGTCGGTGGGAGCTTCGAGGTTGAGGCGCGCTACGACGAGCGCGCCGTTTACGTGCTGACCGGTCGGATCGCCATCGGCCCAGACGTTCACGGTGCTGGCACGCTCCTCGTGTTGCGCCCGGGCGATCCGGTGCTCATCGAGGGTGTGGAGGACGCGCGGCTTATGCTGTTCGGCGGCGA
This sequence comes from uncultured Geminicoccaceae bacterium, assembly GCA_964445185.1. Taxonomy (GTDB): domain Bacteria; phylum Pseudomonadota; class Alphaproteobacteria; order Geminicoccales; family Geminicoccaceae; genus JAAAPF01. The sequence goes on along the minus strand of CAYUKE010000519.1, from coordinate 10 downwards.
CCCGATGGAA
>CAYUKE010000518.1:0-1739 GCA_964445185.1 uncultured Geminicoccaceae bacterium | reverse complement strand
CTCGCGGATCGGCATCGCGAAGCCGCCGCAGACCACGTCGCCGAGAACGTCGTAGCAGACGTAATCGACGTCGTCGTACGCACCGTTCTCCTCGAGAAAGTTGATCGCGGTGATCACGCCGCGTCCGGCGCAACCGACGCCGGGCTCGGGGCCACCGGACTCGACGCACTTGATGTCCTTGTAGCCGGTGCGCATCACGTCCTCGAGTTCCAGGTCCTCGACGGACCCCATCTCGGCGGCCAGGTGCAGGACCGTGCCTTGCGCCTTGGCGTTGAGAATGAGGCGTGTGCTGTCCGCCTTCGGGTCGCAGCCGACGATGAGGATGCGCTGGTCGAGCTCGACCAGGGCGGCAAGCGTGTTCTGCGACGTCGTGGATTTGCCGATGCCACCCTTGCCGTAGAACGCGATCTGCCGGAGCTCACTCATGGATGTGTCCTTCCGAGGTCCAAGGCCGCTGCTGCGACCGGCTTCGCGACCCCGGCAGCACGAACCGTGCCAAGAATCTTGGCCAGCGAAAAAAGGCTTTGTTTTGAAAGGTTTGTCTACGTGATCTCGGACTTTGGTCGCGGCGCGTGAGGATGTGGCGAAGCCGACAATCGGGCCGACAGAACCGCTCATTCCCGACATCCGGCCGGGTGGCCCGCTCTCCCGGGCGCAACACTGCCGAGAGCACGGGGGCGTGCGAGCCGAGGCTGACCACGGTCGCCACCGGCCCGGCGCGGTGACCGCTCAGCGGCCCGCCATCCGGCCGAGCCTCAGCGTTGAAGCGCTATCGCCACATGTAATCGTGGGTGGAAAATTTGCCTCGTTTGTTTATATTGAACTCGCATGTGTTCGGTGCGATGGGTTGCCCCAATAAATGCGATTCAAGTAAGAGCAAGAATCGTCTCCGCTCTTAATGGACCATTTGTTGAGTCATTGTGCATGCACGCTATACGGCAAAACGAAAAAGCGCCCTGTCGCGGTCGTAGAACCCGTCTTCCGCATGTGCTCACCCTGCCACCGATACTTTCAAGCCGTCGCACCCGGCTGTCGAGAACGGACCGCTCCGTCGCAGCTGCGGCGAGAATTGGCGCGAGCATGACCACCCCACACCAGCGACGGCGCCGGTCATCGGCACCAGCGCCAGCTTGACCACAACCAAAAGAACCCTGGGAGCCCCTTATGGCCACCTTCACCGTCGATCCGTCCGGCAATGGCGACTTCACCACCATCCAAGCGGCTGTCACCGGCGCATCGAGCGGCGACACGATCGAAGTCGTAGCCGGAACCTACGCCGAGACTGTCAACGTCGACAAAGCTTTGACCATCAGCAGCGTTGATGGACCGGACGACACGGTCGTTCTCGCAGACGCAGGCGCCGCCTTTACCATCAATCCGACAGCGGTCAACGAGGTGGGCGAGACCGTCTCGATCATCGGCTTCGGCCTCACCAACGACGCGCGCGGCGATGGCGGCGGCGGCGCCAACGACGGCGTCTTCCTTGACGCCAACGATGCGCCGCTCGCGGGCGCGCTGGTGCTGGACGATCTCATCGTCAACGGCTTCGACCGCAACGGCGTCGACCTAATTTGGGGCCACGCCAGATTCGTTGGGCCGCATCACGTCGAAATCGACTCGCCGGACGGCGTGCAAACGATCAAAGCCGAGCGGTTTCTCGTGGCCGTCGGGACGCGACCGGCGCGGCCCGCCCACATTCCTTTCAACGGCGTCACGATCTTCACGAGCGACGATATTAT
>CAYUKE010000517.1:0-1749 GCA_964445185.1 uncultured Geminicoccaceae bacterium | reverse complement strand
GGACTAAGACAGTAGAGGACGCGTCCCATCGCACGGCATCGGAACCATCGGTGGACCACTCTGCTGGCCCTGGGACTGCTCGCTCCGGCGTGGGCGACCGCTCAGACGAACGACTCGCTCCTCGAGGAAGCGCAGACGCTAAAGGCCGACATCGAGGCTGCCTTGACTGTCGTGGCGGAACGACGTCGTCAGCTGGTCGACGACGCCGCCGCGGACGAGCGTGGCGATGTCCTGGGCCAGCTCGTGACCGAGGTCGTGTTTCCGACCGGAGCGATCGCGCTTGGAGCGGCGGACCGCTATCGGCTCGCGGGCGTCGCGGAGACGCTTGATCGGTTAGACGTGCAGGCCGTCACCGTCGTTGGTTACAGCGACCGTACCGGCCCCTTGTCGGTCAACACCGACCTGTCGCTGCGCCGCGCGACCACCGTTGGCGACGTGCTGGTTGACGCCGGATTGGCCGAGACCGATGTCCGCGTCGTCTCGGCTTTGACCGAGGGCCTCCCGCTGCCCGTGCCGACCGCCGAAGGCGTGTCGGAGCCGCGCAATCGCGCCGCGCGCGTGTTCATCCGCACGCCCTGAGCTGCCGGCTCATCGCGTCGCCGATCGGTGCAGCGCTTCGGCGCGCGCCACCATCTCGCGGAGTGGAACACCACCCACGGTCGCGTCGCCCACCTGTTCCAGCTCGTCCAAGGGCGGCGGCTGCAATTCGCCGGCATCGCCGAGCTCGATGGCCCTGACAACTTGATCGACGTAGGCAGCGAGCAGGTTCAGCGCGCGTTCCGTTTCCCCGATGCGGCGAAGCGCGTCACCTTTGTCGCCACTCGTGTTATCGGCGAGGAAGGCGAGGACGTCGGCGCGCGCCGCGTCGACAGCGTGGAGTTCGTCCAAGGCCCTCGACGGATCGAACGCGCCGAGAGGCTGTTCCGGGACCGGCGGCGGCCGGCCGGTGCCGTCGCCCGACGGTGCCAGGGCCTGAAGGCCGGCAAGCGACGTCTCCAGCGCGCCAGACGCCGCGATCATATCGATGATCAGGCTTTCCGGATCGCGTCCGACCACCGAGAGTTCATCGATGGCCGAGGCACGAAGCCGGTCGAGCTCTTCGATTTGCCGGAGCGCCAACGCGGACTCGGCGAGCATGGCGAGAACTCGTTCCTCGACCTCGGCCGCCCGCGCCTCGATCGTTTCGAGCTCCAACTCCGTGGGGTCGCTGGACTGGGCGGAGGCGAGAGAGCGTGGCGTTTCCGTGTCGAGAGCTTGATGACGCAACGGCTCCGGCAACAGCCAACGAGCAACGGCAACTCGGTAGGACTCGAGTGGGCGCTCGCCATCCACAAGCGCCATGCCGGCAACGCCGACAAACACCCCGACGCCGGCCGAGACGCCCACAAGGGCACCCCGGCGGACCCAGGAGCTGCGCTGTCGCTGACGGCGCGCGCTCTGGAGACGCCTGAAGAGCGCGACTTCTTCGGGAGAATCGGCGGAGGCTCCAGGCGGCGGCGCCGAGCCGCGGCCGGGCGCTCGGGGCGGCCCGGCGTTCGGGCCACGTCGATCATACGTCGGCGCAGGCCCGCGACCCGCGCCGTCGGTGTCCCCATTCGTCGTCATCGCCAACCATCCGTTTCGCCGTGATGCCGCGTTGGCACCCGGTGGTGTTGTCCGGGTGTACTCTAGGGTCGCGAAAGCTGCGTGACACCGGAGCAATAGCCGTGCCGGCTCGACGGGAGCCGCTTCGTCGCGACGGCGCCGACC
>CAYUKE010000516.1:0-1757 GCA_964445185.1 uncultured Geminicoccaceae bacterium | reverse complement strand
GCCGGCAAGGCCATGGCGGGCTTGTGGGAGTATCCCGGCGGCAAGGTCGGGCCGGGCGAGACACCGGAGCTGTGCCTGATCCGCGAGCTCCGCGAGGAGCTTGGCATCGACACCGAGGCAAGCTGCCTCGCACCCCTCACCTTCGCGAGCCACGCCTATTCGGACTTTCACCTCCTGATGCCGCTCTACGTCTGCCGGGTGTGGCGCGGTCGCCCCGCGGGCCGCGAAGGTCAGGCGCTCCGTTGGGTGCGGCCTCGCGCGCTCTACGACCTGGCGATGCCGCCCGCCGACGCGCCGCTCATCGCGCCGCTCTGCGACCTACTCTGAGCGTGCGCGTCTTGCCCGGCCACCTTTGCGTCGGCGCGCCTCAAGCGCCAGCCTAGGCCGACCGCCGGTCCCGCCGGCCGCTTTCCTGCACGCGCCGTCGGCAACCGCGTTAGGACGCGGCGGCCATATGCCTAGCCCCGTGCACCGGATGGTCGACGTCGAGACGAAGCTCGTGCCAAACATCGACGAGCGCGCGGGCGAGCTGGTCGACGAGGTCGTCCCCATGCAGCGGCGTCGGCGTGATGCGCAGCCGCTCGGTGCCCTTGGGCACGGTCGGGTAGTTGATCGGCTGGATGTAGATGCCGTGCTTCTCGAACAGCAGATCGGTCGTCTGCTTGCAGCGAACCGGGTCGCCGACGAGAACCGGGACGATGTGCGAGGGCGAGTCCATCACCGGCAGGCCCGCCGCGAGCAAGCGCCGCTTGACCGTCGCCGCCCGTTCCTGATGTCTGTTGCGCTCGGCACTGCTGCCCTTCAGGTGGCGGACGCTCGCGGTCGCCGCGCCCACGACGGCCGGTGCGAGCGAGGTGGTGAAGATGAAGCCCGGGGCCGTCGAGCGGATGGCGTCGACCACGGCGGCGCTGGCGGCGATGTAGCCGCCCATGCAGCCATAGGCCTTGGCGAGCGTCCCCTGGAGGATGGTCAGACGGTCCATCAATCCGAGCGCTTCGGCGACACCGGCGCCGCGCGGCCCGTACATGCCGACCGCGTGGACCTCGTCGAGATAGGTCATGGCGTTGTAGCGGTCGGCGAGGTCGCAGATCGCCTCGATCTCGCCGAAGTCGCCGTCCATCGAGTAGACGCTCTCGAAGGCGATCAGCTTCGCGCGCTCAAGCGGCAGGCTGCGCAGCAGTTCCTCCAGATGCGCGAGGTCGTTGTGGCGGAAGATCATCTTCGGGCAGCGGCCGCCGCGGATGCCCGCGATCATCGACGCGTGGTTCATCTCGTCCGAGAGGATCACGCAATCCGGAAGCAGCTGAGCGACGGTCGAGATCGCGGCCTCGTTCGCCACGTAGCCCGAGGTGAAGACGAGCGCGCTCTCGCGATGGTGGAGATCGGCGAGCTCACGCTCCAGCAGAACGTGTAGGTGCGTCGTTCCGGAAATGTTGCGGGTGCCACCGGCACCGGTGCCGAGCCGCTCGACAGCGTCGCGCGCCGCGGCGCGAGTCACCTCGTTCTGGCCCATGCCGAGATAGTCATTCGAGCACCAGACCTTGACGCGGTCCGGGCCGACACCGCCATGATTGACCGCGTCCGGGAATGCGCCTGCGCGGCGCTCGATATCGGCGAAGACCCGATAGTTGCCGTCGCTCTTCAGCGCCGCGATTTCGCGATGCATGAACGCCTGAACGTCGGCAGGCGCGGCGTTTGCCGTGTTTTCTAGCGACACGCCGCGTGTTGGACAGACGACGCCGAAACTCGGCGTCTCT
>CAYUKE010000515.1:0-1761 GCA_964445185.1 uncultured Geminicoccaceae bacterium | reverse complement strand
TGCACAGGGATTCGAAGTCGTTGACCGACCTCGATGCGGTTGGCCGACACGAGGTCGTTGACCGCAGCAAGACTTGCGATGTCGTGGACGCCGTATCGAGCGGCGATCTTGCCCAACGTCTCGCCCCGCCGGACGGTGTGGATGACATCGGTCCGGGCGCGGCGGGCCGAGATTCGCTGCCGGTTGGGGAGGAAGTACTTCCGGTCGAGCCATGCCTCGAAGCTTTGCCAGAGCGGCGGGTGAACGATGGCGGCGACGAATAGGCCGACCGCGAAGAAGGGGGACAGGGCAAGCAGAGCCACGGCGACCCGGAACAGCCGATACGCGAACCCGAGCAAGCTCCACGACCCGTCGTCGAGGAAGAAAGCAACGAGGCCACGAAGGCGACGACCCAGGCTCGGTACCATCCGGTCGAATTCAACGACGAAGATACCTCCGTTCCGCAGGACGTAGGTCATGGCACGCGGACGCCACATCTTCTTCGTCGGCCGCCGCAACGCCGTCATGGCGTACGCTTCGAGCACCGGGCGCTTTTCTTCCCGTCGCGTCGTCGAGTCGCGGTTGCCGTCCCCGCTTTCTGTCTTCGATTCGATCTCCACGTATGTGTCGCCAGCTCGCTGGGAGACGAACTGATTCGTGTCGGCGTCGTCGTTCCGGCAGGCGATCAAAAGGTTGGGCGTCCCGAAGATGGCGCGGGCATCCTCCCGGCCGTAGACGGCCATGACGTTCGAGAGCGCCTGTGTCGCGTAGATGCCACCCACGCCCTTGGAGCGGGCAGTGGTCATGATGTCGGTCAGGTCCTTACGGCTCGGGACCGATGCCTGAAACTCGTCCTGCACGATGCCGACGACGTGGCTATCGGGCGCCCGCTGGTGAAGGGCGATCTTCAAGCATTGATGAAAGAGCGCTTGAAACACGCCGCCGGAGCGCGGGTGGACCAGGGTGGGAAGGTCGAGGATCACGGGGATGCGATCATCGAGGACGGTGGACGGGGTGACCGGGAGCTGTGAGCCCTTGGGTTCGGCGAGCAGCTGGTCGAGTGGCGGTTGCTCGAGCTCGGCGGCCATGGCGTTCCACACCGCTCGAATGGATCCACTCGTCCTCGGCTCCAGCGTTCGAAACTCCGTCGTGAAGTACCGAATGGCCGCTTGCACCGGGTCCGTCTCGACCTTGGCGGCGGACTGCATCATGGCGGCGAAGAACGACGCCTTTGCGCCCTTGATGGGCAAGTCACCCATCGCCCGCATCAGGTTTGGCAGGCTGAAGTCGAGCGCGCTCGCGCGGAGCAGCGTGAGGGCGCGCGCCAAGACCACCCGCATCGACTTGTCCCAGAAACTCTGGTCTGCGCTTCCACGGAGGCGGCCGGCACCGCCTTCCAGCGCCGTCATCGCGGCGATCAGCACTTCGACGATGTCGAGGCTCGCGACGTTGCGCTCTTCGAGGTAGCGAAGGAACGGAAAGACGTATGGCGGCGGGCGACCATCGGGGCTACCTGGGGACACCGTGACCGCGAATCCGCCGCCGGCGTCGATGTAGCCGCGAAAGTCGTCGGCGTCTTCCTGCTTCGCGCAGTAGATAAGGAATGGAACGCCGCGCCGCGTGCCCTCGCGGACGATCGTGTGAACGACGCAGCTGGTCTTTCCGGAGCCTGTGGCGCCGGTGATGACGGTCTGCAAGGGGATATCGGAGACCAAGAACCACGCGGTATCCCGGAACCACCAGGCTCTTCGGTTGATGCGGAAGATGCGGCCCTTCGGTCGG
>CAYUKE010000514.1:0-1779 GCA_964445185.1 uncultured Geminicoccaceae bacterium | reverse complement strand
TCTCAGTAATCTCGGCTCGTTCGCTCCTGTACCCTTCTCGAGCGCCAGCGCGGCGGCGTTGGCTTCATGGGTGGCCTGGGCGAGACGCAGATCGAGGCCGACAGGCGCATGATCGACGAGAAGATCACGCGCATCCGCCGCCAGCTCGAGAAGGTGGTGCGCACCCGGGCGCTCCACCGCAAGAAGCGCCGGCGCGTGCCGAACCCGGTGGTCGCGCTTGTCGGCTACACCAATGCCGGCAAATCGACGCTCTTCAACCGCCTGACCGCGGCGCAGGTGCAGGCCGAGGACATGCTGTTCGCGACGCTCGATCCGACCATGCGCCGGCTGCGGCTGCCGTCGGGGCGGATCGCGATCCTGTCGGACACGGTGGGCTTCGTCTCGAACCTGCCGACGCAGCTGGTCGCAGCCTTCCGGGCGACGCTGGAGGAGGTGCTGGAGGCGGATCTGGTGCTGCATGTCCGCGACGTCTCGCATCCCGACACGGAGCTGCAGGCGCGCGAGGTGCACAAGGTGCTGACCGATCTCGGCCTCGACGACACTGCGCGCGCGGCGATGGTGGAGGTGCAGAACAAGATCGACCTGCTGACACCGGTGCAACGCCAGCTGGCGGGCCCGGGTGCGATGTCGGATGTCGTGGTGCCGGTGGCGGCGGCGACGGGAGAGAACTGTTCGAATCTCCTCGATGTAATCGAGCAGCGGCTTTTCCCAAGACGGCTCGCCCTGCGTCTCGCTTTGACGCATGCTGCGGGCTCGGCGATTGCCTGGCTCTACCGTCATGCAGACGTACAGCGCCGCGAGGACACGGCCGAGGGCGTGACGCTCCGCCTTGAAATCACCGAGAAGGAATTCTTCCAGTTCACGAAGCAGTTCCCGGGTGCGGCTCATGTGATGCAGCGCGACGCGATCGCCGCGCAGTGAGTGTTTTCCGAACATAATATCGGTTCTGAAATTATCTCATCCTTAAGCTGTGACGCGTAATACAGCGCTGCGCTTCCCCTCATGCGGGTATTCCCTTACCGTCTGGGATGTGGGTGTGTGTAAGTGGGGAAACGAGTTTTATGCGTGATTTGACGCTGTTCGAAATGATCGTTCAACCAAGCGTTGAGCGGATCGCGTTGACCGATGTGCAGTTCCGGGAGGTGGTCGACGGTCGCCCCGTCCTGATCTCCAACATCGTCCAGCGCAACGTCTTCACCGAGTTCGACATCAAGCTCTCGCGCCATCTGGCGGCCGTGCGCGGTGGTGGCTTTCCCGCCGTGACCGTGACGCAGCGCATGCGCGACGACGATCCGACCGCGCCCTGGTCCGAGGGGCGGACGCAGCACTTCCTGACCGTGCCGCATGCGCTGCGCGCCATCGCCCGGCGCGCCACGAAGAATGTCGAGAAGGCCAAGCTGCGCTTCGTCGAGGCCGAGGGCCCGATGGAGAGCCTCGATGACAGCGGCCCTGCCCGCGAGATCGAGCGTGGCGACGTCAAGAACCTCGGCGCGGCGCTGGATTTCTGCCGCGGTCTCGGCGCGTTCGAGTTCCTGGATGTCTCGGGCGATTTCGATCTCGTGCTGATCACGCCTGTGGGAACCGGCCTCGACCCGATCACCATCGATCTCTACCGCGGCACGGTCGCGGTGCCCTCGATGCACGGCCGCAGCCAGGTGGGCTTCGAAGGTGCGCTCTATGAGCTGCGCCGCAATGTCCATGACAACAGTGCCGCGCGCGCCTATTTCGCCGCCTCGCGCCATGCGATGACGTCGGCGAAGGAGGAGGCGGTCCTCGCCT
>CAYUKE010000513.1:0-1784 GCA_964445185.1 uncultured Geminicoccaceae bacterium | reverse complement strand
CGCGGGCCGGATCGTGCTCGACAAGCTCTTGCTCCAGCGCCCAGCGATAGAGAGCCTTCATCGCCTTTAGACGATGATTGCCGGACTGCAGACCGCTGGCATCGGCCTTACGGTCCCGGAGCTTGCGCACCGCAGACGGCGGCATGTCCGCTGGCAGGTCGCCCAACAGACGCGGATCGTCTGGCCTCAGTGCTTCCTCGCAGAGATTTTCGAGATGACGCCGCTGCCAATTCCGTGTCGACTTTGCCAACCCGCGATGATGCCTCGATACCAGATATTGGCCAGCCAGCCATCGCAGCGTGCCGTGCCCGGGCCTTGCCCGAGTGGCCGGACGATCCTGCTGTAGACTGCCTAACGCCTCGTGATAGGTACGCATGAACTCGGCATCGCCAGGACGGCCCGGAAGCCGGATTTTTCTCTGGCCACGTTTCCGGAAATAGTAGCGAACATTGCCGTGCCGATCTGTATCAGTCGACACATACCGCAGATGAAGTCGGGTCACTGGAGCCTCGCCCATGGATCGCTGTCCGGCGCGTCTGCACCGACGCTACCAGAGAGCAACGCGAATGCGGCGTCAAGGGCAAGGCGGTCCCAGACCCGCCGACGATAGAGCTGAACCGGGCTAGGCATTACGCCATCGGCAACGAGCTTGTCGAACGTCGAGGCCCCGACGCCGATGTACGCAGCCGCTTGCTCGCGCGTTAATCCGCGCGGCGGCAGTGAGGCTGGCAATGTGTCGCTGGCCCTCGCCATGACTTATCCCAGTGCCCTAGTGTCGCGCTTGCGCCGTATGGGCGGCCGGACTGATCCCGCCGCCCGAACGGGGCAGCGCTCTATTAGCCTTGTCAGCACGGCTGGCAGGGCCCCGAACTCAGTTGTCTCTCTGCAGCAATGTCGCCCGTCGCGGTGCCAGCGGGCAAACCGTTTTCGCCCCTTGTCCCAGACCTCGCGTCAGGGTTGCGCCGGCTCAGTAGACTTTGCACCGGCATCAAGCTGGACGCCCCGGAACGCCTCAGCAACATAGTCGTCCAGCACCCGCCGGACATGCGTCTGGGTCGCTGACGTTCAACTTCCGGAGCAATGAGGAAGCAGACCCGCGCGCTACCGAGGCGCAGGACCGGCGAGCCTCTTTGCAGAGGGTCAAGCGGTCGCCGTCTGCTCGCCGCTCGCCGGCAGTTGCACCGGCTCGCCAGCAGCGGTGAAATACGCAACGCTCTCCAGCTCGCTGGAGCGATCATAGCTCAGCGCGGCCCGCGCAAAGCCCTGTGCGCCGTCTGCGAGTTGGTCGGATGGATCCCGGTACTCAACGGAGATAGCGTTGCCGTATGCGTCGTAGGCGATTGCGACGGACAGCATGCCATCGCTATGGTCAGGCCGCGTCGGGCGGAACCGAACCGGCCGTCCCATGGCGTCGTGCTCGATGGCTTCGACGCTGAAACCGTTGGGGCCAAGCTTCTCGTTGCCGTCAACATCGAGGAACCGCCGCTCGGCGATGTTCCCGCGCGCATCATAGGTATGGCGCGTCTCTTGAAAGCTGCCGTCGCCTATAGCAGCGATTTCGTCGTCGCTGAGCAGACCAGCAAGCACGACCGTGCGCCAGGCTTTGAACAGATCCTCAATGTGGTCGTTCTCTTGCAACCGGCTGGAACGTGCGACGGGCTCATCACCGGTTCCCAAGTAACGGACCCGCGTCAGCCGTCCTAGCGCGTCCATGTGTTGGCGTCGCTTGTGATAGTTCGACACGATCAAGACAGGTTCGCCGTCGACGCCGAAATAGGCTTGCT
>CAYUKE010000512.1:0-1789 GCA_964445185.1 uncultured Geminicoccaceae bacterium | reverse complement strand
CGATCACCCGACGCTCGAGGTCGATCGTGAAGGTCGGGTCGGCCGCGCCGCGGGCCTCGGCCATCAGCGCCTCGACCTCCTCGACCGGCAGCGTGATCGGCAGGATGCCGTTGTTGAAGCAGTTGTTGTAGAAGATGTCGGCAAAGCTCGGCGCGATGACGCAGCGAATGCCGTAGTCGAGCAAGGCCCAAGGCGCGTGCTCGCGCGAGCTGCCGCAGCCGAAATTGACGCCCGCCAGCAGGATCGATGCGTGGCGGTAGCGCTCCTGGTTCAAGACGAAGTCCGGCTTTTCACGTCCGTCCGTCTCGAAACGCCATTCTTCGAACAGCGCTTTGCCGAGACCGGTGCGCGCGATCGTCTTTAGATGTTGCTTGGGAATGATCGCGTCGGTGTCGACATTGGCGCGATCGAGCGGGGCGGCGATGCCGGTGAGCGATGTGAAGGCTTGCATGGGGCTTCCGCAAACGGACCAGAAGCTTCGTTATCGAGCTTCTGGCGCGTCGCGCAAGCGGGCTCAGAGCTTCGCCGCCTCCCTTTGCAGAGCTTGCACCGGGGTCGTCGCATCGTCATTCGCGGCGAACGTGTTGAGCGTCGCCGAGCGACGACGATTAAGATGCGCCAGCAGGGCATCGACATCGGCCGGTCGCGTCAACTCGACGAGGCGGACCGATCCCGCCGTGTGGATGGCGATCTGTACGCGCATTGTGTGTCCTCGCTTCTTCATTCGACCGGCGCCAGACGACGGTCATCTGTGAGTAGTGCGAGGCGCGGCAACGGTTCAAGCGCGGCACTGAGCCGAGCCGGGGATCTGGCCAATGTGACGGCTGAGCGTGTCCTGCACGCAACAGGTGTGGCAGACCGATGGCCGCCCTGGCGAACGACGCGTCTACGTAGCCGGTTGCTGTTGTCGCGTCGTCACGTTACTGCCAGTCTGACGGGTCGCGGCGCGAGCCTTCGAGAACCGCAGCAGTTCGGCGACCTCAGACGAGGCGACGGACGTCGGTCAGCCGGCCGGTGATCGCGGCAGCGGCGGCCATCGCCGGGCTCAGCAGGTGGGTGCGGCCGCCGCGGCCCTGGCGGCCCTCGAAGTTGCGGTTCGAGGTCGAAGCGCAACGCTCCCCGGGCTGCAGGATGTCGGGGTTCATGCCGAGGCACATCGAGCAGCCGGCCTCGCGCCACTCGAAGCCGGCGTCGATGAAGACCTGATCGAGCCCCTCCTCCTCCGCCTGGTGCTTCACCAGACCCGAGCCCGGCACGACCATGGCGCGGACGCTGCCCGCGACCTTGTTGCCGGCGACGACCTTGGCGGCGGCGCGCAGATCCTCGATGCGACCGATCGTGCAGGAGCCGAGGAAGACCCGCTCGACCGGAATCTCCCGCATCGGCGTGCCTGGCTCGAGCGCCATGTACGCGAGAGCCTGCTCCATCGCGCGCCGGCGATCGGGGCTCGGCGCGTCCTTCGGGTCGGGCACGCTGCCGGAGATCGCCACCACGTCCTGCGGGCTCGTGCCCCACGTCACCTGCGGCTCGATGTCCGCGGCCCGCAGCGTCACCTCGCTGTCGTAACGCGCGCCCGGATCGGACGGCAGCGTCCGCCAATAGGCGACCGCCTGCTCGTAGGCGCCCGCCTTCGGGGCCTTGGGACGTCCTTGAACGTAGCGGAAGGTGGTCTCGTCGGGCGCGATCAGCCCGGCGCGCGCGCCGGCCTCGATCGACATGTTGCAGATCGTCATGCGGCCTTCCATCGACAGCGCGCGGACGACGTCGCCCGCATACTCGATGACGTGGC
>CAYUKE010000511.1:0-1795 GCA_964445185.1 uncultured Geminicoccaceae bacterium | reverse complement strand
GTGCGGGTCGTGGATGATGTCGGTCGAGACCAGCGGGTCTTCGGTGTACATGAGAATGCCCTTCATGGGGCCTTCGGCCGCTTCCTTCATGGCCGCGTTCACCGCGTCGGCCGTGACCGGCTTGGAGGTCTCGACGGTCAGATCGACGAAAACGCCACGCTGGTCGACCTGGTCGACCGCTTGCACTCGCCGGTTACGTTCGACCTGGGCTTGGTCAGCTTCATCAACTCCTGGTACGACCCGCCCAAGGCCAAGGAAGCCGCTTTCGCGATGATGGATGCGGGCGCGGACGTGATGTATGCGGAGCGCTTCGGCGTCGCCGACGCCGCCGTCGAGCGCGACGTCAAGGCCATCGGCAACGTCATCGACACGGCCAACCAATACCCGGGCACGATCCTGGCATCGGCGATCTGGCACATGGAGCCGACGATCGACCGCGCCATCGAAGCGGTCGGCGCCGGCCGTTTCGAGCCCATCGACTACGGGCAGTTCAGCTTCATGTCCTTCGGCGGCGGCTCCGTCGTCGTCGATGAAGAGCTCGTTCCGACGGCGGTCGTCGAGGAGGTGGAAGCAAAGCAGGGGGAGATCCTGGGCGGCTTGTTCCGCGTCAACGTCAACGACGAGGAGCCGGTATCCGACGGTTGAGCCGTAGCCGCGTATGGGAGCACCGCTGGCCCTGAGCCTCGAAGGGCTCGGCAAGCGTTTCGGACCCGTCATCGCCGTGGACGGCGTCGACCTGGACCTGTGCCGCGGGGAGATCCTGGCCCTGCTCGGCGAGAACGGTGCCGGAAAGACGACGCTGATGAACATCCTCTTCGGCCACTACCTGCCGGATTCGGGAGCGGTGTGGGTGGCCGATGACGACGATCGCTTGGCGCCGCTACCGCTGGGTGAGCCGCGTGCGGCGTTGGCGGCCGGGATCGGCATGGTGCACCAGCACTTCACGCTGGCTCTCAACCTCACCGGCCTCGAGAACATCGTCCTCGGCACCGAACCCTTATGGCGACTGCATCGCGATCGCGGGGCTGTCCGACAAGAGATCGCGCGGCTCGTGCAGGAAAGCGGACTTGAGGCACCGCTCGACGTGCCCGTCGCGCGGCTCGGCGTCAGCGACCGGCAGCGCGTGGAAATCCTCAAGGCGCTCTATCGCCGAGCCCGCATCCTCGTCCTCGATGAGCCTACCGCAGTGCTGACGCCCGCCGAGGCCGAGCGGCTCTTCGTCACGCTTCGCCGCCTTGCGGAACAGGGCCTCGCCGTCATCTTCATCTCGCACAAGCTGAAGGAGGTGCTCGCGTTCTCGGACCGCGTCGCCGTGCTGCGAGGTGGGCGCAAGATCGCCGAGCGGGTCACCGCCGAGGCCTCCGCGGAGGAATTGGCTATCCTCATGGTTGGGCACGAAACAAAGAACTCCGCCCAGCCGTCCCCGCCGCGGTCGGGTGCACCAGTGCTCGAGTTGGACCGGGTGAGCGTCGGGGCTGCGCCCGGGCGCAGCGCCATGCATGCGGTGAGCTGCAGCGTGCACGCCGGTGAGATCGTCGGTCTTGCCGGTGTCTCCGGCAACGGGCAGGCAGCCGTTGCCGCCCTCGTTTCCGGTCTCGCCGCGCCGGCAAGCGGCGAGCTGAGGGTCGAAGGTAGACGGGTCGCGTGTTTCGACCCGGCGAGCTTCGTTCGACGTGGCGTCGGCCGGATCCCGGAGGACCGGCATCATGACGGCGTCGTCGGCGACCTGAGCGGCGCCTTCAACCTCGTTCTCGAGCGGTTGGACGACCCCCAGCTCAGTCGCGTCGGCCTGCTG
>CAYUKE010000510.1:0-1802 GCA_964445185.1 uncultured Geminicoccaceae bacterium | reverse complement strand
GCCATTCGGCCATCAATCTGCGTTCCATCGTGGGTTCCCAGGGTCTCGTTTCGACGTAGGTCGGCGTGCCGCGTCGTCGCGATCGCTCGCTTAGAGCCGGGCCGAGCCCGGGTCGTCCAGCGCCAACGCTCGACGCCAAGCTCCGGCCACCGCCGCGCAACGCACGCGGTGGGTGGTCAGTGAAGCCGCGGTGACGTCAGCAAGCGCGGGTGCCGCGCGCGTCGATGACGAGTTCGCCATCCTCCTTCGCGAAAGGGCCGGGCGGCCAGCGCTCCAGGAGGTCGAGCACCCGTTCGGAGGGACGGCAGAGCTTCACGCCCCTGGGCGTCGCCACGAGCGGCCGGTTGACCAGAACAGGGTGCTGCAGCATCGCCTCGAGGAGCGTTGCGTCGCTCACGCCCTCGTCGAGCAGGCGCAACGCCGGCGCAGGGGAATTCGTCTCGCGGAGCGCGTCGCGGGGCCTGAGCCGGGCAGCCGCGAAGAGTGCGAGCAGTTGCGGGCGCGTCCAGCCGACCTCGAGGTATTCGATGACCTCCGGTGCATAGCCGGCCGCGCGAATGATCTCGACAACGTTGCGCGACGTGCCGCACGAGGGATTGTGATGGACGACTACCGGGAAGAATTCACCCAAGTCCCACCTCTTTCGCAGCCTACTTAATCTTGACGGCGGGTCCGCCATCGCCGTGCTTCAGTATCATGAACTGGCGGCACCCCGGTAGCGTGGCCGATTTGCGTTTTTGAAGCATACCTGTTCCGCGTCACCCAACGACGCACAGCTTCTCGCTATGCGCATTTGGCATGATAGCCATGCGTCTGGCTGCCTATTCGCGGGGAACCCACCGCATCACATGCTGCGGTGCAGCATAATGCCTAGAGGCGGCGGCAAAGCCGGCGCTCAATTTGGCGGAGTGGTCAGGGTCGAAAGTCGGCGTCTCGAGGGACGCCGTTCGTATCCGTGACGGGTTTGGTTGCCGACCGAGGGGGTTGGGCGCGGCCGTCAGGGCAAGGAGCGATCCCATGACCACGACCGTGCCTTCCTCCGGTTTCGCTGAGCCACTACGTCCAGACGCGCGCCGCGCACGGGCCCAGGCTGCGGACCATCGCTGGCGACGGCAGTCACAGGCTGACCACGCCGCGTTCGCGCGCGCAACTGCATCAGCGCGGAGCGTCACGCCGCCTATCGTGAGATGGATCACGGTGGCAGATATCTACGCCGCGCTTCGTGCTGGCATCGAGGATTTCCTTGCTGCCCCGCTTTACGGTCTGCTCTTTGGCGCGGCGTACGGCGCAGCCGGTCTTGCGCTGGTCGCTGTGGCGTTGAGGACGGGCTACCTGGCCTTGATCTTTCCCATGGCGGCCGGGTTCGCCCTTGTCGCGCCGCTGATCGAGGTCGGCCTGTACGAACTCAGCCGTCGCCGCGAGCAAGGCTTGCCCGTTCGGTGGTGGCATGCGTTCGGGGTTCGCCGACACCTGTCGCTTCGCGCTTTCGTGGCGCTCTGCGGCCTCCTCACCGCTTTGTACGCGGCATGGCTGGCGACGGCTGTGGGGCTCTACACGACTATGATTGGCGAACCGCCAGCCGACATTGGCGATTTCTTGCGCCAGTTGCTTACAACAGAACCGGGGTGGACGCTCATCGTCGTCGGTAACGCGATTGGCGCCGTGTTCGCCCTTGCGGCGTTCCTCATGTCGGCAGTTTCGTTTCCGCTGCTCATGGATCGCCAAATTGGCCCCCGAGCTGCCGTGGCGACCTCCGTCAGCCCCGTGCATGCCAATCCGCTACCCATGGGTCGGAGGGCGCG
>CAYUKE010000509.1:0-1811 GCA_964445185.1 uncultured Geminicoccaceae bacterium | reverse complement strand
ACCATCTCGGCGGCGATCGCGGCCGCGGGCTGGAGGTCGACGCGGCGCCGGCCCGGCTCGCCGTGAATACCGACGCCCATCTCCATTTCGCCATCGCCGATGTCGAAGGTCGGTGTGCCCGCGGCTGGAACCGTGCAGCTCGTGAGCGCCACGCCCAGGCTCCGGGTACGCTCGTTGACAAGCGTGGCGAGCTGGTGGCAGGCGGCCAGATCAGCGCCCTCTTCGGCGGCAGCACCGACGATCTTCTCGACGATTACGGTGCCGGCAACGCCGCGGCGGCCGGTCGAGAACGTCGAAGCTTCGACGGCAACGTCGTCGTTGAGCACGACCGTGGCGTTGGCGCCGCTCATCGTCTCCGCCGCCATCTCGAAGTTCATCACGTCTCCCTCGTAGTTCTTAACGAGGAAGAGAACACCGGCGCCGCTGTCGATGGCCTCGGCGGCGGCCAGGATCTGGTCCGGGGTCGGCGCCGTGAAGACGGCACCTGGGCAGGCGGCATCGAGCATGCCGGTGCCGACTAAGCCGGCGTGCATCGGCTCATGCCCCGACCCGCCGCCGGAGAGGAGCGCAACCTTGCCCGCGCGCGTCGGCGCGACGCGTGTCACGAAGACGGGTGCGTCGTGCACGCGGACGAGGTCGCCATGCGCCCGGCCGAAGCCCTGCAGCGACTCGGCGAGGATGGCGTCGACGGCGTTGACGAACTTCTTCATCGCGGGGGCTCCTTCTCGGAAAGCGCTGGTGCTTCGGCGGGCGCTTCCGCCGCCTTGGCCAGCCGCACCACGCGCTCGGCGAAGTCGACGATCAGCGCCTCCACCTGGCGCGCCGTGGCCGGGTTGCGAAAGCTCGGTAGCGCGATGCGCAGCTCCATCTTCGGTCGGGTCGCGCCGGCGATGCGCTCGCCGCGGCCCGGATGCGCCTGCCGGTAGGCCGCGAGGAACTCCGCCCGCTCCTCGCGCGACAGGTGGCAGGTGTCTAATATAATGCGGACGTCGGTCGCTGGGATCGGCGCGGCGTAGGCCGGGCTCGTGATCTGGGTGACGAAACTCTTGTGTTTGCCCAACGCGCGCGCCACGCGGCCGCGAAGCCCCGAGGGGCGCCGATCGATGAAGCTCCGCAGCAGCGCCTTGTAGTGAGCGACCGGGTCGGCGGTCGACGTCGCGTCAGCGGCCATAGTCGGCGACCGCGAGCTTGAGGCGACCGAGCGCTGCCGGCCCCACCGACAGACGCCTCAGGCCGAGATCAAGAAGACGCGAGGCGGCGATCGGGTCCCCGGCCATGTCACCGCAAATCGACACTTCCAGATCTGCCGCCGAGCCGTAGTGGACGACCCGCTCGATCAGCCGCAGGACCGCCGGGTCGAGCGGGTCGGCGAGCGCGGCGACCCGACCACCCGCATCACGCGAGGCGGCCATCGTGTACTGAACGAGGTCATTGCTGCCGATCGAGACGAAATCGCAGGCAAAGGTGTCGATGGCGATCGCCGATGCCGGCGTCTCCACCATGATGCCGAGGGGCGGCATCGTCGCGGCGATGTCCTCGGCCCGGAGCTCGTCGAGGCACGAATAGAAGAAGGAGCGCGCCTCTTCCAGCTCCACTGCCCGACTGACCATCGGCAGCATCACTTTCAAGCGACGACCGACGGCGGCGCGCAGCAAGGCGCGGACCTGGGGGCGGAACAGCTCCGGCATGTCGAGGCAGAGGCGCAGGCCGCGCAGCCCGAGGAACGGATTGCTCTCGCGGGCAACGGTGATCTCGGGCAGTGGCTTGTCGCCGCCGACATCCAGGGTCCGGATGATCACCGGCCGTCCGCC
>CAYUKE010000508.1:0-1814 GCA_964445185.1 uncultured Geminicoccaceae bacterium | reverse complement strand
ATTGGCCTCCGCCGCCGCGATGAAGGCCTTTTCATAGGTCGTCTGGTAGCTGTCGACGCCGACATTGTTCTGCGTGATGCCGATCGTCATGGTTCCGTCTTGCGCATTGGCGGCCCCCGCGAAAGCCAGCGTGGCCGCGGTCGTCATGGCCAGGGTCATGCGAAGCGTCATTGTTCAGTCCTCCCTTTAAACCTTTCGTCTCCAGGGCTAATTTAAGTGTCCGCCGCGCCTCTGTCGGACGCGCGCGCCACGCTGCTCTAGATGACACTGTCAGGTTCGCAGACATCGCTGTCTGGTTCACCCAGAAAATATATCCAAAGTGGACATTCAATCGTCGAGATTGGATATTTTCGCACTAGGCTGAGCCCGTCATTTTGAACAATGTCGGAAAGCGCTGTCATGGAAGCCAAAAACGCCAAATCGGATAAAATGAAATCGCGACTGATGCATCCGGCGCGCAAGGACAAGGCCGCTTGGACGGAGGCCCTCGCAGGACAGAGTCGTCCTCACCCGGAGAACGCCACCCTTGTCCCCGATCATTTGGTGATGGCGTCTTTTCTCGAGGACGTTTTAGATGAGTTGGAAGGCACCATCGATCTTGTTGCGCCCAACCCTCATATGCGCATGGCGTTGCATCTGATGCAGGGACACTTCCGGGCCAAGGCGGTGACGCCGACCTCGCTGATAGGCGCGAGCCGCGTGCCGTATGCGACCGCCAACCGCAGACTGAAGGAGATGGTGGAAGCGGGGCTGATCGAGCAACGCCCACGCACGCGGACGGGCAAAAGCTACTCCATGCATCCGAGCGACAAGCTCCTGGCGCAATGGACGCAAGTGACCGATCGCGTCCGCCGCCTGACCGAGCAGCGTTTCGGCAGTCAACGAAAATCCGACGAGGCCCGCGACTATTACTTCGGCGGCAGCTACGCCGCCGCGCAATCCATCCCCCCTCTCACGGTGCGCAGCGAACCGCTCCAGGTGTCAGGCGGGTTGCGCGTTCTGGTCCATGGCGATCCCACTTTCATGGTGATGGACAGCCTTAAACGCCAATTTGAGCAAGTCGTCGGTGTCCCGATCAAGCAAAGAGCCTTTTCCATCGATCGGCTTCGAGAGGAGGCCCTTCGCAACGCCAAGCGGCCCGCCAGCCGCTACGACATCATCGCTGTCGATTTGCCTTGGATCGGCGAGTTCGCCGAGAAGGGCGTGTTGACGCCGCTCGACGAGGTGATGGACGTCTCACGGCTCGATCCCGCGGATTTCCACACCGCCGGTTGGAAAGCCGCCCATTGGGGCGCGCGGGCCTTCGGCGTACCGGCCCAGACCACGCCGGAACTGCTGTTCTACCGTCGCGACCTCTTCGCCGAAGCCGGATTGGAGCCGCCGACCACGACGGACAAGTTGCTGCACGCCGCCAGCCTGCTGCACGACCCACGTCGCGGCCGCTATGGCGTCGCCTGGAACGCTGCTCGCGGCACGGCGCTCGGGCACACCGTCCTCATGACGATGGCCGATTTCGGCCAACCCGTGCTCGACTTGTCGGCTTCCGCCGGAGGATTCGACACCGATCGGCTAAGTCGGCACGACTACCGCCCGACCATCGACACCGAGATGGGCATGCTCGCAGCCGAGTATCTGCTAGAACTTCTGAAGTATTCCCCGCCCGATATTTTGTCGATGTCCTGGTACGAACGTGTGCGGCCTTACGCGGCCGGGACCGTGGCGATGGCCTATGGCTATACGCTGCTCGCGCCGTACTTCGAACTGGACGCGACGTCGCCGGCGCATGGCGAGACGGCCTATCTCCCGCATCCGCC
>CAYUKE010000507.1:0-1816 GCA_964445185.1 uncultured Geminicoccaceae bacterium | reverse complement strand
ATGTTGCGGCCGCCGCTGAAGCGTGAGCCCATGAGCCCGTCTCCCGAAACCGGTGCGCCGCCGTCGCTCAGCCTTGCAGCCGGCGGGCCACATCGAGTGCCGCGTAGGTGAGGATGGCATCCGCGCCCGCGCGCTTCATCGCCAAGAGCGCCTCGATCATGGCTCTGTCGGCATCGAGCCAGCCGGCACCTCCCGCCGCCTTGATCTGAGCGAACTCGCCCGAGACCTGATAGGCGAGGGTCGGTACGCCGAAGCTCGTCTTCACGCGGTGGATGATGTCCAGATACGGCAAGCCGGGCTTGACCATGACGAGGTCGGCGCCCTCCTCGAGGTCCATCGCCACCTCGTGCAGCGCCTCGCAGCCGTTGGCCGGGTCCATCTGGTAGGTGCGCTTGTCGGCGGCACCGAGCGCCTTCGCCGAACCGACGGCCTCGCGGAAGGGCCCGTAGTAGCAGGACGCGTACTTCGCCGCGTAGCTGAGGATGCGCGTGTCTTCGAGGCCCGCCTCGTCGAGGCGGCGGCGGACGGCGCCGATCCGGCCGTCCATCATGTACGAGGGCGCCACGGTGCAGATCCCGGCCTCGGCCTGCACGCGCGCCTGCTCGGCGAGCACAGCGACGGTCGCGTCGTTGACGATTGCGCCGTCGCGTAGAATGCCGTCCTGGCCGTGCGAGGTGTACGGGTCCAGGGCGACATCGCCGATGAGCCCGATATCAGGCACCGCATCGCGGATCGCACGCGCGGCCGAGCACATGAGGTTGTCGGGGTTGGCGGCCTCTCGCCCATCCTCGGTCTTCACCCGATCAGGCTCGCAGGGGAAGACTGCGAGCGCCGGAATGCCGTGCGCCCGCGCCTCGCGCGCGCAAGCCACTGCGCGATCGGTCGTGAGCCGCTCGACGCCGGGCATCGACGCCACCGGCTCGGCCCGGTCCACCCCCTCGATGACGAAGATCGGCTGGATCAGGTCGGCGGGCGTGACGAGATGTTCGGCGGCGACCCGGCGGACCCAGTCGGCGGTGCGCCGCCGCCGCATGCGCGTGGTAGGGTAGCGTCCGAGCCCGGTCTGCATTCTCGCCCACTTCCTTCGCGGTCGTTTTCTGAAGCTGGCTCTGCGTGCAGTGCACGGCAACCTTCGCAAAGCCGCAATTGACCGCATCTCAGCGCTTAGATACCCGGACACGGGGAGGCACGCGCATTGGACTTCCGGCTGTCCGAAGAGCAGGAGGCGTTCCGCGCGAGCGCGCGCGCCTTCGCCGAGAGCGTCATGGCGCCCGAGGCCGAGCGTTGGGACGCGGAGAAAGTGTTTCCGGAGACGGCGTTGCGCGCCGCGGCGGAGCTAGGCTTCGCCGGCATCTATTGCAGTGAAGACCGCGGCGGCAGCGGGCTCACGCGCCTCGACGCGGCGCTGATCTTCGAAGAACTCGCCCGTGCCTGCCCGTCGACGGCGGCTTACCTCTCGATCCACAACATGGTCGCCTGGATGATCGATCGCTTCGGCGACGAGGCGCAGCGCGCCCGCTGGCTTCCCAAGCTGACGACCATGGATTGGTTCGGCGCCTACGCGTTGACCGAGCCGGGGTCAGGGTCGGACGCGGCGGCGCTGCGTACGCGTGCGGTTCGCGAGGGCGACGCCTATGTCGTCGACGGCACCAAGGCCTTTACCTCGGGCGGCGGGCGGAGCGACGTCTATCTGGTGATGGTGCGCACCGGGGACGCGGGCCCGTCCGGCATCAGCTGTCTGGCGGTCGAGGCCGGCACGCCCGGACTCTCGTTCGGTGCCCAGGAACAGAAGATGGGGTGGAACTCGCAACCCACC
>CAYUKE010000506.1:0-1834 GCA_964445185.1 uncultured Geminicoccaceae bacterium | reverse complement strand
GCGCCGCTCATAACGGTGTTGTCGGGGGTTCGAGTCCCTCCGGGCCCACCGCCGCTGCGGGCCAACGACCGGCTCCCGGATTCACCGACGGCCCTCCGATCATGGCACTTGTTGCTACGCTCGTGAGCGTTGGATGGCTTTGGGTTGCAGGGGCTAACCGTGCGCGTGCTCACTGGTACCTCGACACGACAAGGGCGGCTGGTGAACCCTGCGGCCGTTGCCGACTTAGTTGGCGCGATCGACATGGTCGATCGCTGGGTGGTGCTAGCGCTTGATCTCGACGCGGCGGTTGAGCGAGCGACCTTCCTCCGTGTCGTTCGGCGCGATCGGACGCGTCTCGCCCCAACTCACGGTCGTCATGTCGGCCGCAGGCACACCCTGCGTCGCGAGGTAGTCGGAGACCGAGTCGGCACGCCGCTGGCCCAGCGCCATATTGTACTCTTCCGAGCCAATGCTGTCGGTGTGGCCTTCGATCGTCACCTGTTCCGCGTTGGCGGTGATCAGACCGGCGATCTCGTCGAGCACGCCCTCGAACTCGGGCTTGATGTCGGCCTGGTCGAAGTCGAAGAGAACATCCGCCGAGAGGCCGATCGTCGCCGGCATGCCCGCGTCGAGCGCGCTGAGGACAGCGTCGCGGCAGGCGGCGAGCCAGCGGGGCTGGGCGGCAACCTGCCAGTCTTCCTCGAACTCCTCGAGCGCGCAGTCGTAAAGCGCCTGGACCTCGGCCGCCGCAACGGGATCAGTGTCCCGATTCCGATCGACGAAATCGACGACGCGCGACCGGATCGAGGACGCCTCGTCGGCGAACTCGCTCTGGAGCGTCCGCGCCGAGAGCTGGTCGGGCGCTACAGCCTCGCCGCCGGCAGCCCGCAGACCTTTGTCGGCGAAGTGCCTCGAGTCGTCGTAGTCGAGTAGGTCGTACTCCTTCTCAGCGAGCGCAAGGTACTCCTGCGCCAACTGTTGCGTAAACGCATCACCGGTCGCCGGAGTTCCCTCCAGCTCGTCGATCATGCGCTGAGCACCTCCCGCACAGCCGGCGAGCAGCGCCGCGCCGACGAGCGAGAGAGCCGTTCTTGTCATCCGCGACATTCTTCCTCCACCTCAAAAACTCATGGCGGGCCAGTCGTCGGACGTTCCTTCGGCCGCTGACCTTACCGCCGTTCCCGCGAGTTTGGGGCCCCACTACGTTGGGCAGATGAGACACCCGTGTGGTAAGTACAACACATCAAACGCAACGGCAAATGCAACGGCGGGTATCAGGGACCTTCGCCAAGGATTGTTGCCAATTCGCTCCACTCGCGTGCACTCAAGCCAACGTCCTCGGCCGTGACGCTCTTGCCACGCAGGCGCTGGCGGATCGCCTCGAGTTGGCCGCTGGAGAGGCTGGCGCCTTCCAATCGATAAGCACGAAAGGCGGCGGCGGTGAGTGGCACCCACTTCTCGACGAGATCGATGAGGACGTCGGCGTAGACACGGATTTCGTACTGCGCATGCGGATCCGCCCGCAAAGCCAAGAAGTGCAGCAAATTGTGCAGATCCACCTTCCAATACCACTGCGTGTAGGTGGACACCGGCAACACGGCGCGGCCCAGCTCACGCGCGACGCTCGCGTCGTCCTCGCCACCATCGAGCAGGTCAGCATAGAGGTCGAACGCAGCCGTCGCTGCCACCGCCATACGCTCACGAACGGCGGTCGCCGCCGCCGAATCAATCGCTGCCCCCCGCCCTTGGCGGTTGCTCGCGCTCTGGACCGCGATCTGGTCCACGGCCGGCAGGTAGAACTCGCGGTCGAGGATCGAGTAGCGTGCAGAGTATTCGTTGACGTTGGCCGTCC
>CAYUKE010000505.1:0-1836 GCA_964445185.1 uncultured Geminicoccaceae bacterium | reverse complement strand
AAACGGCCCCGCCACTGCGCCCCCCACCCGCCACCCGTGGAGCGTGCGCCGTAAATAGGCCGGCAGGCCGAAGCGACGCGAGACGACCGCGGCGAGAGCAGCACCCAGGTGGACGATGGGCCCTTCGCGACCGACCGAACCGCCGACGCCAATGGCCAGCGCATTGACGAACGCCCCGCCGGCGCCAGCGCGGGCGGAGATATGGCCGGTGCGCAGCGCGTTCGCCTCGATGACCTGAGCGACCCCTTGGGGCAGGCGATCCTCCAGCACGTGCCGAGTGAGATAGCCAATCAGGAGGCCGCCGAGGGTCGGCGCCGCAACCACATGCCACGCCGGCAGATCGCTCAGCGCGTCGACGAGCGGGCCAGGAGCCAGGGCGTACCGCTGCACCAGATCAACCAGATAGCGGAAGGCGATGGCGCCAAAGCCGGCGAGCACGCCCACGGCAGCCGCCAATAGCCCAAGGCCAACGTGTTCGCTTCGCCCGGCGGTGACCGCACGCTGGAACCAGCGCCTGATCATCGCCCGGTGCGTGTCTCGGCCGCGCACCCAGTCGCATGCGAAGCCAGCGACCTGTCGTCGCGGCGCTTCCGGCAGCGGACGGAAAAACGGCTGAATTCAGCGGTTTCGACGGTACGATGAAAAGCCGAACGCGACCCGAGCGCGGACCCACCGCAACATGTTGTTGAGCGGTGGCGCTCTTTCATGGCAGCGTTTGTTGCATGAGAATGGGTGGTGTAGCGAGCGAACAGGGTTGTCTCCGGGTTACGCCGGTGGCGTCAGGCCGTTGCGCCGTCTGCGGTGTGCGGGAAGCAGCGTTTTGCGCCGTCCTCGCCCCGACGGAGCTGCAGCAGCTCCACGCAATGTCCGCGCAGCGATCGTTCGAGCCGGGTGAGCTGATCGTCGAGGAAGACGCCACGGTCCGCCAGGTCGCGAACGTGCTCAGCGGTACCATCAAGCTCTTCAAGCTACTCCCCGACGGTCGACAACAGATCACGGGCTTTCTCTTCGCCGGCGACTTTCTTGGTCCGATGCTGTCCGGAGAATACGCGACGTTCGCCGAGGCGGTGAACCGCGTCGAGCTTTGCCTATTCGACCAGGACCGGCTGCGCGAGCGGATGGATGCCTGGCCGCATCTCGAGCGGCGTCTGTTCGAGGATGCGACGGCGACCCTGGACCGCGCGCTCGATTGGATGCTGCTGCTCGGCCGCAAGACGGCGAGCGAGCGCGTCGCCTCCTTCTTTGTGATGCTGGCCGATCGCGTTGGCACGCAGCAGGACGGGTCGGCCGTGATCGATGTGCCGATGAGCCGCTCGGACATAGCCGACTATCTTGGCCTCACCATGGAGACCGTGAGCCGCCAGATCTCGGCGCTGAAACGAGCCGGCGTCATCCGCGCTCTGAGCCAGCATATGATCGAAGTGCTGGACCTGCCGGCGTTGCGCCGCATCGCCGAAGGCAACGACGAAGGTCGCTGACCTGGGGTTGATCTGCGTCAAGGCGTCGCCGGCGTATTTTGCTACGTTTGTGGTGTTCAAAGACGGGGCCCGGTGCGCGTTCCCCCCTCCACGCACCGGGCCCCGAGCCGTTTCAGCCCTCCAGCACACAACCGCTCGAATCCCCCTACCCTCCGACCGCGCCGGAGAGTAGGACGCGCGTGCGCACGGAGAGGAGGCCACACATGAGCGAACCCCAAAGCGGCGGCAGCATCGGCGACCGGCTGAACGAGGCCATCCGTTGGCTGCAGAACCGTTCACGCAACGAATGGATCATGTTCGGCGTCGGCGTCGTCGTAGGTATCCTCATCGCCTGACGCAGACCCAGACGACAAAGGAG
>CAYUKE010000504.1:0-1840 GCA_964445185.1 uncultured Geminicoccaceae bacterium | reverse complement strand
TGGATGGCGGCGATCCGGCCGCCCCGAACGCCGAGATCCGCGGTCGTGACGGTATCCCCGGCGACGATGCGTCCGCCACGGATGACGCGGTCGAACGTGGTCATGGGCGCGGCTCCGGTCTAAGGCTCGCTGACGAACGAGGACGGCTAGCACGCTCGACCAGAGGGAACCATGGCCCCCCCGCGGATCGTCGTCATCAATCCCAACTCGAATGCCGAGGTCACCGCGGGCCTCGATCGCGCGCTCGCGCCGCTGCGCCTTGGCGGCGGCCCCGAGATCGTCTGCGAAACGTTGGCGGCGGGGCCGCGCGGCATTGAGAGTGAGGCCGATGTGGCCAACGTAGCGCCGCTCGTTCGGGCGCGGGTCGAAGCCGGTGGGGCAGCTGCATGGGTCATCGCGTGCTACTCCGACCCGGGCCTGCAAGCCTGTCGTGAGGCTACGCGCCGTCCGGTGTTCGGCATCGGCGAGAGCGGGTTGATGACGGCGCTGCAACGCGGCGAGCGGGTCGGGGTGGTTGCCATTCTGCAGCGGTCGATCGCGCGCCACTGGCGCTACGCGCGCACCCTCGGTGTCACGGCAAGGATCACCGGCGAACGACCACTGGAGCTGACCGTCGCCGAGCTGGCTGACGAGGGGCGAACCTGGCGACGGCTCGTCGAGGTTGCGGCCGACCTGCGGCGGCGCGACCAGGCAGACACGATCGTGCTGGGGTGCGCTGGTATGGCGCGCTATCGCCGCCTCCTGGAGGTTGAGCTTGGTCTCCCGGTCGTTGATCCAACGCTGGCGGCGGTGACGATGGCCCTGGGCGCGGTTGTGTCTGAGGAAGATGGCGATGGCTAAGGCGACGTTGACGCCGCGACGTCATGCGTTCCGGCGGCTCTTCTTCTGGGACATCGCAAGTGGCCGCGTCGACCGGGTCGACTTTCTCCGGGGCCTCGCCGTGCTGGGCGCCATGATCTTCCTGGCCGCGGCTGCGTTCGCCATCCTTTTCACCTTCGCCGAGAGACTAGGCACCGCCGGCGCGGTCGCCGGTCTCGTCCTGTTGGGTCAGCTCGTCGGCTTTGCCGCAGCGGGCGCGCTCGCTGTCGTCGTCAGTACGCTCGGTTTCGCGTTCTTGAATCTCATTGCGAAGCGGATGCGCGATCTCGGCTTGCCGGGATGGAGAGCGCTCGGCGTCGCCTGGGTCCTCGGCACGGCGTTTTCGCTCGGCGCGCCGCTCGTCGCCACGGTCATCTATATCGCGGTTGTCTGGGGCGTCATGCTGCTTGTCCCGACCCCGCCGCGGCGCTGAGCGTCATCGAGGAGTTCTGCCATGCGCATCGTCCGTGTCGCCGCCGCGCAGTTGGGCCCCGTTCAACCCGATGACGACCGGCGGGCCGTCGTCGCCCGTCTTTTGGCGCTGACCGAGGCGGCGGCGAAGGACGGCGCGCGGTTCGTCGTCTTTCCGGAACTTGCGTTGACGACGTTCTTCCCGCGCTATTGGCTCGAGGACGACGCGGCGATGGCCGTTTGGTTCGAGCGGGAGATGCCGAGCGAGACTACGCGACCTCTGTTCGACCGGGCGCGTGCGCTGGGTGTCGGGTTCTGCCTCGGCTACGGCGAGCTGACGCCGGAGGGACGTCGGTTCAACACGTCGGTGCTGGTGGATCCCGAGGGCCGGATCGTCGGCAAGTACCGCAAGGTGCACTTGCCCGGACATGGCGCGTTCGACCCGCACCGCGCCTTTCAACACTTGGAGAAACGTTACTTCGAGCCGGGCGATTTGGGCTTTCCGGTCTGGCGGATGCTCGGGGGCATCGTCGGCATGTGCATCTGCAACGACCGGCGCTGGCCCGAGACC
>CAYUKE010000503.1:0-1844 GCA_964445185.1 uncultured Geminicoccaceae bacterium | reverse complement strand
AGTTGCAGATCTCACCGAGGACGCAGTGGTCGTCGTTGGTGCAGGAGCCGGTGGCGCGCGCGCGAGGAGCGGCGACGCTTGCGCTCGGGTTATCGCCTCTTTCGCGGAACGCGGCCGATGTGACGTGAAGGTCTAAACAAGGTCCGGTTTGCGCCGCGTCGCCCCATTGCACGGTCGCGGCGACGTCGCTATACCCTCCGCTCGCTCGTCCGCGCGGCCGCTCGCGCGGTGGCGTGACGCGTCTGCGTCCATGCGTCAGCGGAGCCAGGAATGTCGAAGATGAAGACCCGGCGGTCGGCGGCGAAGCGCTGCAGCTTCACCGGCACCGGGAAGATCAAGCGTCGCCGTGCCTTTCATCGGCACAATTTCACCGACAACCAGTCGAAGACGGCGAAGGTGCGCGGTCGCAAGCCCGCCTTCCTGACGCCGGGCGACGCCGAGCTCGTCAAGAAGATGCTGCCCTACGGCTGAGGCCGGGGTCCGAGGAGTAGAGAGATGGCACGCGTCAAGCGCGGGGTTACCTCCCACGCCCGCCACAAGAAGGTCCTGAAGCTCGCCAAGGGCAGCCGTGGCCGCGCCAAGAACACGATCCGCGTCGCGATGCAGCGGGTCGAGCGGGACATGCAATATGCCTACCGCGACCGGCGCACCCGCAAGCGCGAGTTCCGCTCGCTGTGGATCCAGCGCATCAACGCGGCAGCCCGCGAGCACGGCCTCACCTACGGCCAGCTCATCCACGGCCTCGACCTCGCCGGGCTGGAGCTCGACCGCAAGGTGCTGGCGGATCTCGCTGCCCGCGATCCGGCCGGGTTCCACGAGGTTTTGAAGACCGCGCAGGCGGCGCTGCCCGCCTAATTCCTCATCGTCAAGCGAGCGGACCTGCGGTCATGGCCGACCAGCTCGAGAGCCTCAAGGGCGAGCTTCTGAGCGCGGTCGAGGCCGCGCCCGACCTCCGCGCGCTCGACGAGGTGCGTGTCGAGGCGCTGGGCAAGAAGGGCCGGGTGACCGAGGTCATGAAGACCCTCGGCACGCTGCCGGCGGAAGAGCGTCGGGCCTTCGGTCAGCAGGTCAACGTCGTCAAGGCTGCGCTCGAGCAGGCGGTCGCCACACGCCGCGCGGTCCTCGAGGCTGCGGAGCTGGAGCGGCGGCTGCTCGAGGAGACGGTCGACGTCTCGCTGCCGCCGCGACCGCAGGCGATGGGCAGGCTCCATCCGGTGACGCAGGTGACCGAGGAGATCACCGCGATCTTCGCCGACATGGGCTTCGCGGTTGCCGAGGGGCCCGACATCGACGACGACTTCCACAGCTTCACCGCCCTGAACTTCCCGCCAGAGCACCCGGCGCGGGAGATGCACGATACCTTCTTCATCGAAGGCCAACCCGATCTCGTCCTGCGGACGCACACCTCGACGGTGCAGATCCGAACGATGATGGCGGGCAAGCCGCCCTTTCGGATCATCGCGCCGGGCCGCACCTTCCGCTGCGACAGCGACGCCACGCATTCGCCGATGTTCCATCAGGTCGAAGGCCTGGTGATCGACAAGACGACGCACATGGGCCACCTCAAGGGGTGCCTCGAGGACTTCTGCGCCGCGTTCTTCGAGCGCGACAGCGTGCCGCTTCGCTTTCGCCCGAGCTACTTTCCGTTCACCGAGCCGTCGGCCGAGGTCGACATGCGCTGCCGGCGATCGAAGGACGAGCTGATCATCGGCGAGGGCGACGACTGGCTCGAGATCCTCGGCTCCGGGATGGTGCATCCCGCGGTGCTCGAGTTCGTCGGCGTCGATCCCGACGAATGGCAGGGCTTCGCCTTCGGCATGGGCATCGACCGCGCCGCGATGCTG
>CAYUKE010000502.1:0-1847 GCA_964445185.1 uncultured Geminicoccaceae bacterium | reverse complement strand
TCGCCGGATCATCGCCGGTAAGCGCCGCGATCTTCTTCCTGAGCTTGCAGATGAACTCGTCGATGATCTTGTGCTCAGGCTCGTCCATCCCGCCGTAGAGGTGGTCGAGGAAGGTCTCCTTGGTGAGCGTCATCCCCTTGCGCAGGGATAGCAGCTCAAGGATGCTGTACTCCTTGCCGGTGACGTGCA
Organism: uncultured Geminicoccaceae bacterium; assembly: GCA_964445185.1. GTDB lineage: Bacteria > Pseudomonadota > Alphaproteobacteria > Geminicoccales > Geminicoccaceae > JAAAPF01. The sequence continues at coordinate 1,658 of CAYUKE010000502.1, read as the reverse complement.
GGGGCTTGTTGTCGATGGCGACCTTGCGCGCGTCGAGATCGAGTGTCATCCGGCCGACACGGATGACGGAGGCGGCGTGGCCCTTCGAGCGCCGAACGATCGCCTGAACCCTGGCCCGCAGCTCCTCGCGATCGAACGGCTTGACGAGATAGTCGTCCGCGCCCGCGAGTAGGCAGCTCACCTTGGCGTGTTGATCGCCGACCGCTGACAACACGAGCACCGGGACGTCGACCTTGCCGGCCCGCAAGCCGCGCACAACCTCGGCGCCGTCGAGGTCGGGCAGGCGCAGATCCATGATCAGCAGATCGAAGTCGTAGACCCTGGCAAGTTCCAGCGCCTCTTCGCCGGTGCCTGCGTGCTCGATGACCCAGCGATGGCGGCTGAGCGTATCGGACACGAGCTTGGCGGTGACAGGGTCATCGTCGACGACGAGGAGCCGCATGGCAGGTCTCGGTTGGTGTATCCAGGTATTTTTCAACTAATGCGAGAGAAGCTAGCAAGCCACCACGACGAAAGACGCACGCGAAAACGGCGACCCGTTAGGGCCGCCGTTCGCTTGTTCTGCGCGGATAGGTGATGCTCAGGCGCCGGGTTGGGGACTCGGCGATGCTGAGGGCGGGGGCGACGCTGGTCGCGTCGTGGTCGGCACGGAACCGCGGCGGCCGGCCGGTGGCGTCGGCTGCGGCGCGGTGTCCGGTCGCCGCTCCGGAAGCGGCTCGCCCCGCATCAGCCGATCGATATCGTCATGGTTGAGCGTCTCGTACTCGAGAAGGGCCTGCGCAATGGCCTCTAGCTGATCGCGATGCGCGCTCAGCAGCTCCTGGGCTCGCTTGTAGCCCATGTCGACGAGCCGGCGGATTTCTTGGTCGATCTTCTGCGCCGTCGCTTCCGAGACGTTCTGCGATTGCGTCACGGCGTGGCCGAGGAAGACCTCTTGCTGGTTCTCGTGGTAGCCGACCGGTCCGAGCTCGTCGCTCATGCCCCACTGGGTAACCATGTGTCGCGCAATCTTGGTCGCCTGCTCGATGTCCGATGCCGCTCCGGCGGTCACCTTGTCGTGTCCGAAAATGATCTCCTCGGCAACGCGACCGCCCATGGCGACCGCAATGTCGCCGTTGAGCTTCTCCCGGCTCACGGAGATCCGATCGCCCTCAGGCAGGCGGACCACCATGCCGAGCGCTCGGCCACGCGGGATGATCGTCGCCTTGTGGATCGGGTCCGACGCCTCGGTGTGACAGGCGACCACCGCGTGACCGGACTCATGGTACGCGGTTAGCCGCTTCTCTTCTTCGGTCATCACCATGGATCGCCGCTCGGCGCCCATCATGATCTTGTCCTTGGCCGCCTCGAAATCGATCATCGTCGCTAGTCGCTTGCCAAGGCGCGCGGCTGTCAGCGCCGCCTCGTTGACGAGGTTGGCGAGGTCGGCGCCCGAGAAGCCAGGCGTGCCCCGGGCGATGACCTTCGCATCGACATCTGGGCCAAGGCGCACCTTCTTCATGTGCACCTGAAGGATCTTCTCACGCCCGACGACGTCCGGGTTGGGAACGACGACCTGGCGATCGAAGCGGCCGGGCCGCAGCAGTGCCGGATCGAGAACGTCGGGCCGATTGGTCGCCGCGATCAGAATGACGCCCTCATTCGCCTCGAAGCCGTCC
>CAYUKE010000501.1:0-1850 GCA_964445185.1 uncultured Geminicoccaceae bacterium | reverse complement strand
CCCGGCGACGTGTTCCAATCGGATGCGGGTCTGGTGCGGGGCGGCGATGCTTAGCGCACGCATCCCGCACGGCGGGGGCGTGGGCGCGCCTCGGAGGTGCCACCAAACCCCGCCAACGCCACCTCGAAATTGAGGTCGGTCGTGGGCTGGATCTCTTCCGACGAGGTAAACCGGCGGCGCAGCGAGGCGTTCAGGGTGACGCACTCTGTCCGAAATTCGCGGCCGAGCTCGGCCGAGGCCGACCGGTCGAGCCGCAGATCATAGCGCCAGTCGGCCGACGCGCGCCAGGCGTTGGTCACCTGCCAGGCCCCATCGAAGCGCCATTCGTTGGTGCTCTCGGTGCGATCCTCGGCGGGCGACTCGTTAAGCCAGACATAGGTGCCCGCGACGGCGAGCCCCTCACTGCGCCAATCGAAGCGTCTTTCGAACTTGTCATAGACGAAGTCCTCGTCGAAGACGGCGCGCGTGGACACGTTGAGGCGGTTGCCGAAGGCAAGGTTGAGCGCAGCCAACCAATCCGACCGCTGCCCGTCAAGGGAGGCAAAGCCGTCGAACTGGCCAAGATCCTCGGTGCGATAGATGCGGCCCGCCGTGGCGCCGAGGGACCAGCCCGTCGGGTGCAAGAGCGTGTAGCGCATGCCAAGGTTGGCGCGGAGGCCCGCCTCCGTCCGGTCGGTCGCCGGAAAGCGGGACAAGGCGAAGAGGTTGCCCTCGTCGAACTCAAGCTGCGTGCTTTCGTCGGCCGGCGTTTCCTCGCCTGCGGCATCGCCGGGTGTCCAGACAAGCTGGACGACCGGTTCGATCACCTGGGAGGGCGCGTCGCGCCGCGCCGCGGGGCGCATCCAGGGCCAGCGCACCTCCACCGCAGCCGTGGGGATCGCCCGGGCAACCGGATCGGGGAACTCGCTATCCTCCGCGATCGAGGAATATTCCGCAAAAAGGCGGGTGTGGCCGTTGACGACCAAGCCGACCGGGCCGACGCCCGTGGTACGCCAATCGAGTTGGCCGGTTAAGCGCCCACCGTCGCGTCCGATGATGTCGTCGCTCGAGCGGCGCTCATGGCCGTGGGCCGCGACCGCGAAACTCGCCGTACCGCCGATCATGCTTGGTTGAAACCTGCGCTCCCAGCGCGCATCGCCGACCAGAAAGGGTTGCGTCTCGTTATCTTCCGTCGAGCGGAGGGAACGGAACCCGATAAGCTCCGCGCCAATCAATTCGCCAGCCCGCGTGCGCTCGAGCGAGATGGCGCTGTCGAGACGGTCACTGTCGGCATAGTCGTAGTCGAGCAGGTAGCTCTCGTCGGACGTGGCCTCGATGTCGAAGCGGAGCTCGAAGTCGCGTGGCACATCGAACCGTCCTTCGGCGAAGAGGTATCCGCGCAAGCTGTCTTCGATGATGTCGTCTCGCGAGAGCGCGCCCTCGGCTTCGAACTCACCGCGGTTGAAGGCCTGGCGATAGCGTCCTTCCAGCGTCACCGTGCGATTGGTCGAAAGGTAGGGCGTCAAGGTCAGGTCGCGGCTGTCGCCAAGGCGGATGAAGTAGGGGATCTTGATGCCTTCGCCGAGAAGGTCCGTCGTCCGGATCGATGGCACCAAAAAGCCGGTCGCGCGGTCGAGCGTTGGGTCGGGCAGGCGCAGGCGGGGAATGTAGGCGATCGGCACGCCGACCACTTCGAACCGCGCATCGTCGAAATAGAGTTGCCGCTCTAACTCGTCATGCACAACCCGGCGTGCCCGGATCTGCCAGAGCGGCACGGGCCGAGCGGCGCAGACCTCGCACGATGATGCGGTGACCCGCGTCAGTTGGCTGTAGCGGCCCGAAACGCGATTGATCTCGTTCGCCGCGAGTTG
>CAYUKE010000500.1:0-1853 GCA_964445185.1 uncultured Geminicoccaceae bacterium | reverse complement strand
AACAGCCCGAACAGGTCCGTCGCGAGGTAGACCAGCCAGCCGACGGCGATGCGCAGTGCCCACATGCCCACCAGCGACACGCCGTTGCCGCTGGTGAAGCGCGCGAAGTCCTCGTTGGCGAACGCGCGACGGAGGTTGGCGAGGGCACGGGCAAACAAGGGAGATCGGCACTCCGGAGCGGCGTGCCAGCCTAAGCGCTTGGTCGCTGCTTACCAGCGCTGCGTTGGACTAACGCTCAATGGAGCGCGGGGCGCTTCAGGAAGTCCTCGCGGTCGGCGGAGGTGACGGTGATCATCCGCGCACGACCGTCGCGCAGCACCGTGAGCGGGATGGCGGTACCGGCGGGGCCCAGCCGCCACATGGAGCGGTAGAGCTCGGCGAGCGTCTGCACCTGCGTTCCCGCGACCTCGACGACGACGTCGCCGGCGTCGATGCCGCTCTCGGCGGCGGGGCCGCTGTCGGCGGTTGCCGTGATCTCGATGCCTTCGTCGGTCTCGGCGGGATAGAAGCCGACCCATGGCCGCGGCTCCCGCCGTACCCGGCCGTAGCGCAGGAGGTCGTCGAGGATCGGCGGCAGCAGGTCGGCAGGGACGAACATGTTGCCCGCCTGTGTCTGTCCACTCGACGTGGTCGTCTGCACGAGCAGCGAGCCCACACCCAAGAGCTTGCCCTGCTCGTCGAGCATGGCGGTGCCGCTCCACCGCGGGTGTGCCGGAACGGTGAAGAGCGCCTGCTCGAGCAGGTATTCCCAATAGCCGGCGAACTCGCGCTTTGCCGCCAGGCGTGACACGAGCGAGCTTTCGCGACCGCCGGCGCCGGCCACGACCACCTGGCTGCCGATCTGCGCGCCCGATGCTGCCGCGATCTCGATCGCCGGTAGGTCAAGGCGGCCGAGTGCTCGCATGAGCCCGAAGCCCGTAACCTGATCATAGGCGATGACGTCAGCCGGTGCGGCGGTGGCGCGGTTGGTGGTGAGCCAGACATCGCTCGATTCGGTGACCAGGTAACCGATGGTCAGCACCAGCCCTTGATCATCGATCACGACGCCGGAGCCGCGCCGCTCGGTACCGAGCGCTCCCGCCGTGAAGGCGTCATCGGGCACCTCCGCACGCACGCGTACGACGGCGTCGAGCGTGTAGTCCAGATCGAAGCCGACGTGGCTCTGATCGGGCCGCGAGGCTTCCGGGATGGTGCCCTCCTCGAAGTCGCTCATCGGCCGATCTCCCACACTTCCGGGACCATTCGCGAACCTCAGGTGCGCGCGGCTCCCGGTCAAGGGGGAGGATGCCTACTCCAGCGCGCCCGGATCGATCGCGTAGTCCGCGACCGGCCGCGGATCGTCGATCAGCCCGCTCTCGGCGAGAAATAGGGCAAAGCGCCGATAGCGTTCGGTGTCCAGCGCCGCCGGGGACAGAGCGAGGCGCGGCAGCGAGTCGCCCCAGGCGCGCCGGTTCAGTTCGTTGTCGAGCAACGATGGGTCGCTCGCCATGAAGAGCTCCCAGGCCTCGTCCGGGTGGTTGATGATCCAGTGCGTCGCGCGCTCGACGGCATCGAGAAACGGCCGGAGCCGTGCGTCGTCGAGCCGGGCGTTGCGCATCACGTAGATGAGCTCGTCATAAGGGGGCACGCCCTCCTCTTCGGGGAAGAAGGCCCGGCCTGGGCTTTCCAGGATGTCCATCTGGTTGAGCTCAAAATTGCGGAACGCGCCGATCACCGCGTCCACCTGACCGGCAAGCAGCGACGGCGAGAGCGAGAAGTTGACGTTGACGAGTTCGACGTCGGCGAGGCTGAGCCCGTGGGGCGCAAGCATGGCCCCCAACAGCGCGTCCTCGAAGCCGCCCACCGAGAAGCCC
>CAYUKE010000499.1:0-1853 GCA_964445185.1 uncultured Geminicoccaceae bacterium | reverse complement strand
GACTTTCGTCTGCGCAACTAGGGGCGCGATCCGGCCGCATGTCGCGTTGTGGCGCATCGCTGCCGGGAGCGTCGCCAACCGCAACGATCGTTTCACCTCTGAAAGCGGACTTGCGCGCTCGGTCTACGCATGTCCGAGGTCCGTCCTCAAGAGGCGAGCCGGGTGCGAACCGCTACGGCAGCTTCGGGCCGATCCCAGTCCAAGGGACAGGTGCGGGACGGCCAAGCATCGCTCAAGCCTCGGCGCCCGCGCGGAGCGCCACGACCTCGCCCTTCGGCTGCGGCGAGGCGCAATGCGCCGCCCATTCGTCCATGAGCCGGCGCCGCTTGCCGAACAGGTCGCTACGTCGGTAGGCGGCTTCGGTGGCGTTCTTGATCGTGTGGGCGAGTGCCGCCTCGGCGATCTCGCGGGCGAAGCTCGTAGCCTCCGCGGCCCAGTCGCGGAACGTCGAGCGAAAGCCGTGCGCCGTGAGATCGCCGCGGCCCATGCGCTTCAGCACCGCCGTCATCGTCATGTCGCTGATCGGCCGGCCCAGACGTGGCGAGGGGAAGAGCAGCGCCCGGTCGTCGTCGCCCGCGAGCGGTAACACCTGGCGCAGCAGGTCGACCGCCGCATCGGGCAACGGCACCCGGTGCTCGCGGCCGGCCTTCATCCGATCGCCTGGCACGGTCCACGTCTTGGCCTCGAGGTCGATTTCCGCCCAACGCGCACCGCGCACTTCGCCGGAGCGCGCGGCGGTTAGGATCGCAAACCTCAACGCCAGGGCGCCCATGCCTTCCTGGTTGGCGAGTTCCGCGTAGAAGGGGCCGATCGCCGGCCAGGGCAGCGCCGCGTGGTGCTTGACGCGCTTGACCTTCGACGGCCTGGCGAGAACGGCGTCGAGATTGCCGCGCCAGCGCGCCGGGTTCTCGCCAAGCCGCGCCCTGGTCGCCGTCGCGTAGTCCAAGACGGCCTCAATGCGCTGGCGCAGGCGGCTAGCGGTCTCCGGCTTCCCAGCCCAGATCGGCCGCAGCACCTTGAGCACGTGCTCGGTCTCCACATCGCGGACATCGAGCGCGCCGATCACGGGATAGGCGTAGGTCTTCAGGGTCGAGGGCCATTGCGCCGCGTGCTTGGCGTTTTTCCACTCGTGCCGCTTGGCGTCGATCAACGCCAGGGCTGCCTGCTCGAACGTCAGAGCGCTCGCCTTGGCCTTGACGCGCTCGGCGATGGGATCGCGGCCGTCCAGGATGTCGCGACGCATCTCCAGCGCCTTGGCGCGGGCTGCAACGAGCGGCACCTCGGGATAGGGACCAAGGCCAACATCACGCCTGACGCCGCGCACGACGGCGCGGAACACCCACGACCGCGCGCCGCTCGGCTTCACCAGGAGCGACAGCCCAGCGCCATCCGAGTGGCGCCCTGGTCTCGCCGTCGCGACCTTGCGAGCTGAGAGTTGGTCAAGAAGCTTGCGCGGCATGTGTCGTTACCACATTCGCTACCCTACCAGACGCGAATTACCACAAGAATGAGCGAACGTCGACGGACGCGCCTGATCAAGAAACGTTTTTGTTCAGAAGGATGTAAGGGACGCTGGTCAACGACGGAGAACGTGCCTGTATTCAAACTTGGCGGACGTTCCCTCCGCCATGGCCCCGGTTGCCGGGGCATTCTTTTGTCTTATGCTGTCCGATAAATCATTGAAATACGTAGATTGCTGCTCCGCAGGCGTATCTCGTCGTTCGTGCGCGTTCGTGTTGATCCTCGTCACGCTGTGGGAACATCCGAGGGAACGCTCGCGGGGCCCGGGGCCAGTCGCGAGTTTGGGGTCGTTTACGGGACGGGGCGAGATCCTACCTTAAGCGGCGAGGGCT
>CAYUKE010000498.1:0-1867 GCA_964445185.1 uncultured Geminicoccaceae bacterium | reverse complement strand
GAAGACGAGGACGAAGATCTTGGCGAGGACGGCGCCTGTCCAGGGTTCCATCAGCTTGTTGGCGACACCGAGCGTCATTGCGCCCACCAACGTCCCCCAGAGATTGCCGACGCCACCAAAGACGACGACCATAAAGCTGTCGACGATGTACGACTGACCGAGATTGGGGCTGACATTGTCGATCTGTGAGAACGCCACGCCGGCGATCCCGGCGATGCCGGAGCCGAGACCGAAGGTGAGCGCGTCGATGCGATCGGTGCGGATGCCCATCGAGCTCGCCATCGGCCGGTTTTGCGTTACCGCGCGGACATGCAGACCGAAACGGGATCGCCGCAGGAGGACGATCAGGGCGGCGAAGACGCAGAGCGAGAAGACGATGATGACGACTCGGTTCATCGCCAGGGTCAACGCACCGATCTCGACCGAGCCGCTCATCCATTCCGGCGTTCCGACCTCGCGATTGGTCGGGCCGAAGATGGTGCGGACGGTCTGCTGCAAGATGAGCGACAGGCCCCAGGTGGCGAGCAGCGTCTCGAGCGGGCGGCCGTAGAGGAAACGGATGATGCCGCGCTCAATGGCGACACCGACCGCGCCCGCAACCAGGAAGGCGAGCGGGAGGGCGATGAGCAGCGACCAGTCGAACAGGAACGGCGCGCTCGTGCGGATGATCTCCTGCACAACAAAGGTCGTGTAGGCGCCGAGCATGACCATCTCGCCGTGCGCCATGTTGATGACACCCATGACGCCGAAGGTGATGGCCAGGCCGATCGCCGCGAGCAGGAGGACCGAGCCGAGCGACAACCCGAAGACCACGTCCTGGGCCGTGTCCCAGAGAGCGAGGCGGCGCTCGATGGCGGCGATGCCGACCTCGGCGGCGACGCGCACGTCGGGCGGCGCCGTGCGCGCGAGCGACGCCAGCACGCCCAACGCCTCCCGATCTCCACCGGCGGCGATCGTCTCGACGGCCTCGATGCGCGCCGTATCAGTGTCGGCGGCGAAGGCAAGAATAGCGGCGCGCGCCACCTCCATCCGCGCCCGGATCCGCCCGTCGCCCTCGGCCGCGATCGCCTCCTCCAAGACCGGCAACGCCGCCGGGTCGCGGGAGATGAACACGGCGTTGGCAGCGTCGAGCCGGACCTCCGGATCGGGGCTCAGCAAGGTGAGCTTACCCAAGGCCGCGTCGATTGCCCGTCGCAGTGCGTTGTTGACCCTGATCGCCGAGGCCTCACGCCGGCCAACGGTTCCAAGCGACACACCGTCGAACGGATCCGCGAGCAGGATCTCGCGACCCGCTCGCTCACCCCTGACGACGCGGCCGTCGTCACGGCGGACATACAGATCACCGGCGCGTAACGCCTGCAGCACCGGGGTGGCCGCGGGATCGCCGGTGGCGGCGATCGCATCCACTGCCTCGGCCGTGTCCCGGAAGTTGCCGGCGCCCAAAGCGTCCACCAGCGAACGCAGGTCGTCAGCTCTGGCGGGCGCGACCGCAAGCAGAGTCAGCAACATAACCACGAGAAATGAGACGCGCGCAGGCATCGGCACCGTCGCTTGCGGTCGACATTGGGGCCGGCGCGAGGCCGGCCCGTGGATCGTCGGTCAGCTACCGCCGCACTTCCCGGTTGCGACGTTGAAGTTGCCGCAGCTCATCGGCGGCCGCCAATCCGCGATCAGATCGCGGGACCCTTCCAGGTAGTCGGACCAGGCATCGCCGACGACCAGCCCAGGCGTCTCATGGACAATCGAAAACTGGCCGTCGTCCTGGATCTCGCCGATGAGAACGGGCTTGGTGATGTGATGGTTCGGCATCATGGCCGAGTAGCCGCCGGACAGGTTCGGCACCGTGACGCCAACGATCGAGTCGATC
>CAYUKE010000497.1:0-1870 GCA_964445185.1 uncultured Geminicoccaceae bacterium | reverse complement strand
GCTCAAAGCCATCGTGGCTCTTACGCTTACCGGGCAGGTCTTCCTTCACGTGATCTACGGGGAGGAGACTTTTCTATACGCCCTGCACATCATCCCGCCTCTTCTCATGGCTTCGGCCATGGGCCTGTCCCGGCTGAGACCGGGCCGGGCCCTGGCCCTCGTACTTCCCTTGGTTCTGCTGGCTGGCGCTAACAACGTGAACCGGCTCAGCCAGGCTGCGGCAAGCCCGTTTCTGACTGACGATCCCCGCCTCGAAAGACTCAAGACCCATCGCCCGGAAGCCTCACCCTTCCTAGTCATGGGATCTCCACCACCACCTTGCCGCGGGTGTGGCCCCGCTTCCAGGTAGCGCGGTGCGCGTCCCGCAGGTCGCTGAGCGGGAAGAGCCCGTCGATGACCGGCCTCACCGGCCCGGATTCGACGTAGCGAGTGAGCTGATGGAGCTTCTTCCGGCCGGATGGACATCATCGCCTACGAAGGCTCGTACTGAGGCCGCTGAGCGGCACCCGGGGCCCGCTCCGCGGCCTCGGGCGACTTCGCTGAGGATGGTGCCGAGGGTCCGCCCGGCGGCCTCGTCCGCGAAGTTCTCGTGGGCGTAGCGGCGGGCGTTCTGCCCGAGACGCGTCCGGAGCGCTTCGTCGTTCCAGAGCATGTGGATGGCCTCGCGGAGCGCTTCCTTCGAACGCGGCTCCACGAGCCAGCCGGTCTCGCCGTGCAGTACGTAATCCTCGGCGCCGTTGCAGCGCGTGCAGATGAGCGGACGGCCCATCATCAGGGCATGCACGATGGTGACCTGACCAGCGGCCGTGGCGTCCTCGCGCGGCGTCATGGGGATCACGTTGAGGCGCCCGCGAAGGGCGATCTCCCGGGCCTCGTGAAGTGGGATGCCGGAGATGCGCTCGACCTGCGGAGGGATGCGCATGCCCTCCACGGCGCCTGGGCCCGCGACGACCTTGGTCGTGATGTTCAGCTCTTCGACGGCGTCGAAGAAGGTCTGGTAGTCGCGATGGGAGCTCCCGAGCGCGCTAATGAAGGGCTGCTCTTTGTCCTCGTCCGCCGTCACCTCGAGCATGCCGCTCTGGTAGGGGACGAACTGGAAGCGCTCGCTCGGCATGCCGAGCCACTCCGTGTAGAGCTGCACCTCCCGCGTGGTGTGCACCACGAAGCGGTCGATGTGCCGGAGCGTCTCCTTGGCGAAGCGCCGCCGCAGGCCGTCGGTGAGCGTGCCGACGTTGAACATCCAGGCGACGACGGGCTTGTCACGCCAGGCGCGGCGCGTCTTCTGGAGCATGCCGACCACGGCGGGCAGCTGCGGGAAGACGGTGATCACACCGTCCGCATCGCTCGCGAGAGCTCGGCGCGCGTGCTCTGCGTACACCATCCAATCCGCGATGGGCGTGAACTTCGACTTCCGCGCGTGCCAGTCGGGCAACGGCCGCGGGCGCGGAATGACCTCGAACGTGTGCTCGTCCCCCGGCACGAAAGGCTCGAGCCAGGTCATGGTGGATTTGTTAGTCTCGTCGATGAAGGGAGCGGCGATGGCCCATTTCATCCCGGCGTTTTACCAATGGGTCTGGGGGCGAGCAAGACGCCGGACCGGACGTGAGCCGGGTCACTAGCGGCGGTGCGTGTCCGCCGGTAAGGAGCATCGTCGCAGTGAGGTTGCCTCGAAAAAGTAGACAGTCTCATTAAGGAGCGAATCGCTGCTGGTGCGTTGCTACCTCGAAATCGATCGAGCTGACAAGTCCGAGCGACGAATGCCGGCGACGCGTGTTGTAGAACCCGTCGATGTACGCCGCGATCGCCGACTTCGCCGCACTGATCGTCGGCCATGCTCGTCGATTCTCCGACGCGTCAGCGACGGCTAAGC
>CAYUKE010000496.1:0-1871 GCA_964445185.1 uncultured Geminicoccaceae bacterium | reverse complement strand
GCATCGGCCAAGCCCTCGCCCAAGAGTGCGCACGGCGCGGCCTCTCGGTGGTGCTGGTCGCCCGCCGGGGCGACCGCCTCGCCGCCCTCGCCCACGCGCTATCGAGCGACCACGGCGTCGAAGCGCATCACATCGCGGCGGACCTTTCGACCGAAGAGGGGATCGCCCACGTCACCGAGGCCGTCAAAAACCTCGAAATCGGCCTGTTCATCCCTGCCGCCGGCTTCGGCACCTCCGGCGATTTCACCGACACCGCGCTCAGCGACGAGCTGTCCATGATCGACGTGAACTGCCGCTCGGTCGTCGCCCTCACCCAGCCCATCGCCCGCGCCATGAAGGTGCGCGGCCGCGGCGGCATCGTGTTTTTGAGCTCCATCGTCGCCTTCCAGGGCGTCGCCCGCGCGGCCAACTATGCGGCGACAAAATCCTTCATCCAAAGCTTCGCAGAAGGTGTGCGCCAAGAGCTGCGCACCCACGGCATCAAGGTCCTGTCCGCTGCGCCCGGCCCCGTCGAAAGCGGCTTTGCCGCCCGCGCCGGCATGCACATGCCGGGCGCCGCATCGCCCGTCAGCGTTGCCCGCGCCATCATGCGCGCGCTCTCAAGCGGCGGCACCGCGCGGCCGGGCCTCAAAGCCAAGGTGTTGGGCTACGCACTCTCGACGCTGCCGCGCCCCATCCGTATCAGGGTCATCAGCCAAATCATGAAGGGGATGACGACGCACAAAAATGGCCAACAAGTCCTCCACCCGACCTGACAACCTCAAAGAGGCGGCGATCGACGAGGAGTTCAGCGTTCAGCGCTTCGACCCGGCGCCAGGGCCGCGCAACTACCTGTCGACCCGCGGCGCGCGTACCGACGGTGAGTTCGCCTGGAGCGCTGGAGCGTTCATCAACTACGGACTCGAGCCCTTCGTGCTCAAGAGCTGCCGCTCGGAGACGAACTGCGACGACCCCAACGCCGTCCAGGGCGACGACATCAAGGTCGTCGAGAGCCTGCTCACCGGCGACCTGATGGGGTCCTTCACGGTCATCCCTCGCATTCAGATCGGGCTTCGTGTGCCGATCACCTTCGTCGACGGTCAGGGTGTCACGGAGACGGGCACGGCCGACCCGAACGGACTGAGCGCGGTGGGCCTCGGTGACGTGATGCTCGAGGTCAAGGGTCGGGCCTACGGCGAACCCACCGACATGATCGTGATCGGCGGCACGTTCTTCGTCAGCGGGCCCTTCGGCACGATCACCTCCGAGGGCAACTACATCGGTGACTCGACGCCGTCGATCGGCGCGCGCGCCATCGCCGACTTCCAGCAGGGCCCGTTCAGCGCGGCCGCCAACCTGGTGGGTGTGTGGCGCGGTGACGGGCGGGTCGGGTCCACCGAGCTGGGTCCCGAGTTCCGTTACAACGTCGCTGGCGGCTTCAAGGTGAGCCCCGTCCTGCAGGTCATGCTCGATGGCTTCGGCAGCACTGGCTTCTCCGACACGCAGGGCAGCAACGCGCTCGAGGTGGACGCTGGTGTCGGCGTGACGCCGCTGGGCTCGCCCTTCGTCATCAAGGCAGGCGTCGGTACCGGCCTGGTGCAGGGCATCGGCGTACCCAAGGTGCGCGGCATCGTCGGCGTGACGTACGTCGCCGAGGCAAAGGACCGCGACGGCGACGGCTTCAAGGACGAGGTCGACAAGTGCCCCACCGAGGCCGAGGACAAGGACGGCTACCAGGATGACGATGGCTGGCCCGACAAGGACGACGACGACGACCTGATCCCGGATGTCGCCGACAAGTGCCCGAAGCAGGCCGAGGACGCGGACGGTTTCGAGGACACGGACGGCTGCCCGGAGCCCGATAACGACAAGGACGGCATCCTCGACATCCG
>CAYUKE010000495.1:0-1875 GCA_964445185.1 uncultured Geminicoccaceae bacterium | reverse complement strand
CGCCCCTGAACGCGCTCGGGTTCTCCCCGATCACCGCCTCGTACAACGCCTGCGTCACTGGCGTCGCAAACAGCCAGAACCCCTCTTCAATCGACACCTCTTGCTGCGGAGCCTCCCGCTCGAAGCGCCCCGGCTCCTCCTCGGGCGAACCCATCAAGAAACGTCCCGGCGGGATCCAACGCAACCGCTGGCGGACACCCTCGTGCTCAAACTCCAGCCAGTCGCCGAAGTCGTCCCTCCCACCGTCTACAGCCCACGGGGGACGTTGCGGGCCCTGTGGGCCGGGTGCCGGCAGCCGCTCCACCGCTCTCTCGAGCGCGTCGGCAAATCCACGGATCGCCTTGCACAGAGAGTCCCACCCGTCGCGCTGCACGTCGAGCCACCAATCCTTGAAGGGCTCAGCGACATCGACGCCAACGCGTATCGCCTTCGCGGCTCCGCGGATCATCTCGGGCGTCCGCTTCAGCGCCTCCCCTATCCACACGAGCCAACGACGCACCACCGGCTTGGCGCCAAGCTGCGCCTTAGCGGCCAGCGCGAGGTTTTCACCGTCCTTGAGCCTTCGCCGCAGCAGGTCGCCGCGCGCACTCTGCGAAACGCCCTTGGCGTCTAGCTCGCCGATCACGCCGTCGAAGTGATTGACGACCCCGTCGGCATCCGCCCGCAACCGATCCGTCGCTTGTCGGTCGATCGCCAGCGTCTCTTCCGCTCTCGTAGCCTCGTCGAAATGCGCCTGGGCCTGGTAGCGGTACTCGTCCAGGGCAGTGCTTACGGCGACGATGAGCACGCTGATGCGCTGGTCGAGCACGCCTTCGCGGAAAAGCGGCGGATCGGTGTCTTGGTCCGCCACCTCGCTAGCGTCGGCGTCGACGAAGTGTTCACGGCGGAGCTTCGGCAGCCAATTGCGCGCCACGTCGAGATCGACCCGGCAGCCCTCGGCCGTGCCGTCGGGAAGGCCGCCGAGCGCAGCGCAGAGATCTCGCAGCGCTGCTCCGGGGAACTCCGCCGCCAGCGTGTTCGCCTCACCCAACGCCCGCGCGACCGCGTTCGCGGCTTCGGCGACGCGCTGCAACTCGCGCGACAACGCTTCATCAGGTGGGTCGTAGGGTAAGGGCATGGCGAAATCGGTCGTTCACAAATCCGTCGCGCAAGAGCGTCGGGCGAGCGTCTTGCGCCGTCAATGCTGCAGAGGACCATAGTCGTGCCGCGAAACGCACGGCGACGCATCCCCGCCACTGCGAAGCTCTGGGCTGGGCCTGTTGGGATCACGTCACGTTCCTGTCGAAAAGCATGCGCATGGTGCTTTCGTCGCATACGCCACCTTCCCCGAGATCGCTGAGGCGCACATGGACTTGGGAAGGCGCCGTCTTCCCGTGCCGGCGCAACGGAGTTCTGGAGTTCGTCTCCAGCGTCTCGTCGGGCTGATGCTAGCCGCCGCGATCCTGCTGGCGTTGCCGCGTGGCAGCGAGGCGCGCGCGCAAGCCGGTGCCGGCGACGAGTGGCTCGGCCCGGTCGACAATGACGCGCACTACCAGCTCTCAGCGTCCGCGCATGTGCGCGCGATGGCGCGTGCCGTCGACGCCGGGGCCGTGGTCGAAGAGGACGCGACGCTCGCCTGGTCCGGCCAATGGCGCACCTTCTGGCGCGGCGGCCAAGCGTTGATGACGCTCCAGCAGAGCGGCGACCGCGTGACGGGCTCCTACGAGCCTGACGGCGGCACGATGCGCGGCCGGGTCGACGGCGTGAGCCTCGCCGGCACGTGGCGGCAGCCGGGCGCCGCCGGCGGCTTCATGTTTGCGCTCGCGCCCGACGGGCAGAGCTTCGTCGGGCGCTTCGGCAACGGTGAGTATTGGAACGGCGAGCGGATCGAGGCCG
>CAYUKE010000494.1:0-1878 GCA_964445185.1 uncultured Geminicoccaceae bacterium | reverse complement strand
TAGTTGCCCTCGTAGGGGATGCCGCGGCCGCGGTCGAGCTCGAGGATCCAGCCCGCGACGTTGTCGAGGAAGTAGCGGTCGTGGGTCACCGCCACGACGGTCCCCTTGTACTCCTGCAGGAAGCGCTCGAGCCAAGCGACACTCTCCGCGTCCAGATGGTTGGTCGGCTCGTCGAGGAGCAGCATGTCGGGTTGCGATAGCAGAAGCCGCGCGAGCGCCACGCGGCGGCGCTCACCACCCGAGAGCTGGGTCACGTCGGCGTCGCCGGGCGGGCAGCGCAGGCTGTCCATCGCCATCTCGACGGTGCGCTCGATCTCCCAGCCGTTGACCGCGTCGATCTTCTCCTGGAGCTCCGCCTGCTCGGCCATCAGCGCGTCCATGTCGGCGTCCTCATCGCCGAACTGCATCGAGACCTCGTTAAACCGATCGACGAGCGCCTTCACCTCGCCGACGCCTTCCATGACATTGCCCATGACGTCCTTGGCGGGATCGAGCTCGGGCTCCTGGGCGAGGTAGCCGACCTTGACCCCATCGGCCGCCCAGGCCTCGCCGTTGAACTCCTGGTCGATGCCGGCCATGATTCGCAGCACCGTCGATTTCCCGGCCCCGTTGACGCCGAGGACGCCGATCTTGGCGCCCGGCAGGAAGGCGAGGGTGACGTTCTCCAGGATCTTCTTCCCGCCCGGGAAGGTCTTGGAGAGCTGACGCATGACGTAGATGTACTGGTAAGCGGCCATTGGCGCGCGCGGCTCCGGTCTCGGTCGGGGAGAGCCGCCTTCTATCAATCTCCGGACTGCGCAGGAAGGGGCACGGTCCACGCCTTTGCATACGCGTCGTCAGAGAACCGGATTGCCCGTCTCGTCGACGAGCATCTGACCGTCCTCTTTGAACAGCGGGCCCTTGGGTGGCTGCTCGAGGAGGTCGAGGACGGTCTCGCTGGGCCGGCAGAGCCGAACGCCCTTCGGCGAGCAGACCAGTGGCCTATTCACGAGCACCGGATGGGCCAGCATCGCCTCCAGCAGTGCGTCGTCGGCAACGTTCGGGTCGAGCAGGCCCAGGTCGGCAGCCGGCGACTTGGTCGTCCGAAGTGCGGTTCGTGGCGTCAGGCCGGCGGCGGCAAACAGGCCCAGCAATTGTGGCCGTGTCCAGCCCGCCTCCAAGTACTCGATGACGATCGGGCGCGGATCGGATGCCTCGATGATCGCCAGCACGTTGCGCGAGGTGCCGCAATCGGGGTTATGGTGGATCGCGATCGCCAAGCTCAGCTCTCCGGGGCAGGGCGGCGCACGCCACGCTCGGCGAGCAGCCAGTTGGTCAGCAGGACGGCCAACGTCGCGCCGACCAATTGAGCGGCGACGAACGCGGGCACGTCGATCGGGCGGATGCCGGCGAAGGTGTCGGAAATAGCCCGCGCCACGGCCACCGCCGGGTTGGCGAACGACGTCGATGCGGTGAACCAATACGCGGCGGTGATGTAGAGCCCGACGCCCATGGCGACGGCGTCGGGCCGGAAGCGGACTGCGAGCACGATCACGCTGACCAGGCCGAACGTCGCGACCACCTCGGCCAGCCATTGGGCTGGGCCGTCGCGGGCGGTCTGGGCGATCTGCAACAGCGGCAACTCGAACATGGCGTGGACGAGAACGCTGGCGGCGAGGCCGCCGATGATCTGCGCCGCCACGTAAGGTGCAACCTCCGCCGCCGGAAAGCTCCGCTTGAGCGCAAAGGCGCCGGTGACTGCCGGGTTGAAGTGGGCGCCTGAGATGGGCCCGAGGATGGTGATCAGGACGACCAGGATGGCACCGGTCGGCAGGGTGTTGGCGAGCAGGGCCAAGGCGACATCGTCGGTGAGCCGATCGGCCATCACGCCGGAACCCA
>CAYUKE010000493.1:0-1881 GCA_964445185.1 uncultured Geminicoccaceae bacterium | reverse complement strand
CGGGCTGTGCGCGGGTCGACGGCAAGGTCGTCCACCTCGCGAGCCAGGACTTCACGGTCTCGGGCGGTGCCGCCGGCGAGGTACACAGCCGTAAGGTTGCGGAGATGCTGCGGCTGTCCCTAAGGACCGGCTCGCCGTTCGTTCTCATCAACGACTCCGGCGGGGCGCGCGTGCAGGAGGGCATCGACAGCCTCTCGGGCTACGGCGAGGTCTTCTATCACAACGTCATGCTCTCGGGGTCGGTGCCGCAGATTTCGCTCATCTGCGGGCCGTGCGCGGGTGGGGCCTCCTACAGCCCGGCGCTCACCGACTTCATCATCCAGACCCGCCAGGCGCAGATGTTCATCACCGGCCCGCAGGTGATCAAGCAGGTCACCGGCGAGACCGTGAGTGCCGAGGCGCTCGGCGGCCCCGAGGCGCAGATGAACCGCTCGGGCGTCGTGCATCTGGTCGCCGACGACGACCAGCACGCGCTCTATCAATGTCGGCGGCTCTTGAGCTTCATGCCGTCGAACAACCTCGAAGACCCGCCGCACCTGGCTTTCGACGAGCCGATCGAGGCGGACCCTGAGCTCAACGGCATCGTGCCTGCCGACCTCAAGGCCGGCTACGACATGCGCCTGATCATCCAGCGCTGCGTCGACGACGGCGACTTCCTGGAGATCCAGGACGGCTTCGCCGCCAACATCATCATCGGCTTCGCGCGCATTAAAGGTCATTCGATCGGCGTCGTCGCCAACCAACCGAGCGTCAAGGCGGGTGCGCTCGACATCGACGCGTCCGACAAATCCTCGCGCTTCATCCGTTTCTGCAACGCCTTCAACATCCCGCTCGTCACCTTCGTCGACGTGCCGGGCTTCCTGCCGGGCGTCGAGCAGGAGTATGGCGGCATCATCCGCCACGGCGCCAAGATGCTCTTTGCCTATTCCGCCACAACGGTGCCCAAGCTCACGGTGATCGTCAGGAAGGCCTATGGCGGTGCCTATCTCGCCATGTGCGGCAAGGACCTGGGCGCCGACCGGGTGGGCGCCTGGCCGTCGGCGGAGGTCGCCGTCATGGGCGCCGAAGGGGCGGCCGAGATCGTCTTCCGGAAGCACATCGCGGACGCCGACGACAAGCAGGCCAAGCGGGCGGAGATGATCCAGAGCTATCGCGAAGCCTTCGCCAATCCGTATGTTGCCGCCGGCCGACGCCTCGTCGACGACATCATCGAGCCCGCGGAGACGCGGCCCTATCTGGCGCAGGCGCTCGAGAGCCTCTGGTCCAAGCGCGAGGTGCGCCCGCCCAAGAAGCACGGGCTGATCCCGCTGTGATGCACAGGTCCGACCGATCAACGCCCGCGCGGCAGGAGCTTTCGGCATGAGCGCATTGAAGCTCGAAGACGTCATGGCTGCCGTCGAGAGCCTGACCGGCGAAGTCCGCGCGCTGCGTGCCGACCTCGACGCACTCAAGGAGGATGTCGGCGCGCACAATGCCGAGCACGTGGCCGACATTCCGGCGGAGACGCTGGTCATGCTGGCGGCGGCTGTCACGTCGTACCTGGGCAAGCGCGTACGCATTCGCTCGGCGCGCCTCGCGCGGCCGGCCAACGACGCCGGTCGGCGTGGTGGCGGGCATCGCGTAGGAGAACTTGAGACCGGGCGTGACATCCGCGACGTCGTGGGCCGCCTCCATCCGCACCATCTCTGGCCTGAGCTTCAGGAGGATTGAGGTCTCGCCGCGGATGGCATGAATGTCGGCGCCGTCCCGGAAGTAGAGCGCCCCGACGCGTTCGGAAACGTCCCAAAGGCCCATCACGGCAAAACGTGCGGCCGGGAACTCGAACCTTAGCTGAAGGACGGCGCTGCGCAGCGGTGCGTCATTGGTGCCGTGGCCGGACAG
>CAYUKE010000492.1:0-1885 GCA_964445185.1 uncultured Geminicoccaceae bacterium | reverse complement strand
GTAGGAGAAGAGGCCGTTGCGAAGTGCCTCGTCGGTCATCGCCTGGATGTCGTTGTCCAGGGTTGAGCGTACGGCGAAGCCGGCCTCGTAGAGGTCGACCGCGCCATAGTCCTGAGCGAGACGGCGGCGCACCTGCTCGGCGAAATAGTCGCCGACCGCCAACTCTTCGCGGGCGCGCGAACGGGTGACGATCGGGTCGTCGTCGGCCGCCGCGAAGGTGGCCTGATCGATGTAGCCGTCGGCCAGCATTCGCTCGAGCACGTAGCGCCGCCGCGACACGGCACCCGCCGGATTGTCCTCGGGATCGAACAGCGAAGGTGCCTGCGGCAAGCCCGCGAGGAAGGCGGTCTCGGCGAGCGTCAGCTCCTCTAGCGACTTGCCGAAGTAGCTTTGCGCGGCCGCCGCCACACCGAATGAGCGCGCGCCCAGAAAGATCTCATTGAGATAGAGTTCGAGGATGTGCTCCTTCGAGAAGGTCCGCTCCAGCCGGATGGCAAGGATCGCCTCCTTGGCCTTCCGCTCCAGGCTCAGCTCGTTGGTCAGCAGGAAGTTCTTGGCCACCTGCTGGGTGATGGTCGATGCGCCGCGCGGGCGGCGCTCTTGGCGCCAACGCTGAACGTTGTCGATGGCGGCACCGATGATACCCTGCGGGTCGATGCCGATGTGGCGGCGGAAGTTCTGGTCCTCCGCGGCGACAAACGCGTTCTGCACCTGCTCCGGAATGGCCTGGATCGGCACGAAGATGCGGCGTTCGCGGGCGTACTCGGCGAGCAGGCGGCCGTCAGCGGCATAGATGCGGGTGGCGATCGGCGGCTCGTAGTCCGCAAGCTGGGCGTGCTCGGGGAGATCCGACGCATAGTGGGTCCAGAGCAGCCAGATCGCCACGCCGCCGACCAGCGCCAGCGCAACTACACTGGCGAAGCCGAAGCCGAGAAGCCTGATGAGCCAACGCATCGGCGGTGGTATCCGTTCTGCTGGTTTCGCCTCATCGCCGACCGCGGAGCCTGAAGCGCCTGCCGGACGCGTACGCGGGATCGCCCAGCGGTCGGACGACGTCAACAGTAGAGCGGCACCCTAGACGGCAAATCCTGGTGCGCGGCGTCCGGCATGGTCGCCGCGTTGCTCCGGCCTGGCCACCCAGGACTGCGGTGCGCGCCGCACGATGCCTGCTCGACCTCGGACCGATTGTGCACATGCTGTAAAGTGCCTATAGAGCCATGGCTGTGGTGAATATCGCCCGTGATGCGTCACGGGTTGCCATGGGCGCCTTCCCAGGGCCCCAATCTCGCCTCGTACGGTGTCCGCGCTCGCGCGCGGGACGCCTACCGAAGGACCCAACGATGAACCGGCCCCTACGCTTCGCCGCCGCCGTGTCCGAATGCCGCGCTCGCATAGATGAGCCCGGACGCCGCGCGCCGGGCGCCTTGGGCCTGCCGTCCCCGCCGCCCCCAGGCGTCGCGCGCGGACGTTCGGAGAATGAAACTCATGACCAAGCGAATGCTGGTCGACGCCGCCTACCCCGAAGAGACCCGGGTCGTCGTCGCCGATAACGAGACGCTCCTCGACTTCGACTTCGAGACCACCAACAAACGCCAGCTCAAAGGCAACATCTACCTGGCCAAGGTTGTCCGCGTTGAACCGTCGCTGCAAGCGGCGTTCGTCGAGTACGGGGGCAATCGGCACGGCTTTCTCGCCTTTGCCGAGATCCATCCGGACTATTACCAAATCCCGCAGGCCGACCGTGAGCGCCTCCAACAGCTCGAAGCGCAGCTGGCTGATGCGCGCGACGACGACGATGATGATGATGAGTTGGCGGCGCCCGACGACGACGGGGAGGCCGCCACCGACACCATCAATGCCGATTCTGACACCGCCGACGTCACCG
>CAYUKE010000491.1:0-1906 GCA_964445185.1 uncultured Geminicoccaceae bacterium | reverse complement strand
TCGCCCTTGGCCATCTCCAGGGTGTCGTAGACCCGATCCAGGTCCTCGATGCCCCAGCGGTAGGCGCGCTGCTTCTCGTCCTCGTTGCGGAAGAGAAGGCGGCCTTGGATCTGGCCGCCGATGCAGCGAAGGGCCGCGGCCGCGAGCACGCCCTCGGGCGCGCCGCCCGAGCCCATGTAGATGTCGACGCCACTGTCGGGCCGGGCGGTGGCGATAACGCCGGCGACGTCGCCGTCGCGGATCAGGCGGATGCGGGCGCCGCACTCGCGGACGTCGCGGATCAGGTTCTCGTGGCGCGGCCGGTCGAGGATGCAGACGACCAGCTCGTCGAGCGGCACTTGCTTGCACTCGGCGAGGCGGGTGAGGTTGTCGCGGACCGGGTCGTCGATGTGGACGACGCCGTCGGGTAGGCCGCCGCCGACGGCGATCTTGTCCATGTAGACGTCGGGGGCGTTGAGGAAGTTGCCCTCGCTCGCCATGGCGATGACGGCCATGGCGTTCGAGCCGCCGGTCGCGGTGATCGTGGTACCTTCGAGCGGGTCGAGGGCGATGTCCATCTTCGGGCCGCGGCCGGAGCCGACCTTCTCGCCGATATAGAGCATCGGCGCCTCGTCGCGCTCGCCCTCGCCGATGACCACCGTGCCCGCGATGTCGAGGGCGTTGAGCGCGTTCCGCATGGAGTCGACGGCGGCCTGGTCGGCGGCCTTCTCGTCACCGCGGCCCATCAGCCGTGCGCTGGCGATCGCCGCCGCCTCGGTCACGCGCACCGTCTCCAGCGCCAAATTCCGGTCTTCGCCCTGATAGGTCTCGGCCACGCTCGCTCTCCCAGCCCAACTCACATGCATGCTCTAGCAGGTTTTTCGCGACAACGTCTCGATGCGCAACATCCGCGGGGTCTCACGCACCGCCGGCAGCGCGGCGATCTGGGTCAGCGCTCGGCCGAGGGCGGCTTCCTGGGTCTCGTGGGTGGTGAGCACGATCGGCACCGGCTGGTCGGTCGCCCGGTGCCGCTGGATCATGCTCTCGACCGAAACGCCCTGGTCGCGCAGGCAGGCGGCGATGTCGGCGAGCACGCCCGGCTGGTCGTCGACCATCAACCGCAGGTAATACGCGCCGACATGGGCGCCGATCGCCACCGGGCGCACGCGTTGGAGCTGGGCGGCGGGTGTGCCGAAGGCCGGCGGCATGAAGCCGCGGGCCAGGTCGACTAGGTCGGCGACGACGGCGGACCCGGTCGGCGCGTCGCCGGCGCCGCGGCCGACAAAGAGGCTGGTGCCGAGGGCGTCGCCGTCGACGCGGATGGCGTTGAACACGCCTTCGACCCCGGCGAGCGGCTCGCTGCGCGGGATCATGCACGGGTGCAGCCGCTGCTCGACGCCGCGCTCGGTCGCCCGCGCGATGCCGAGGAGCTTGATGCGGTAGCCGAGCTCCTCGGCGAACGCGATGTCGACGGCCGAGATGTGGCGGATGCCCTCGATGTGAACGTCGTCGAGCGCCGGCTCGGTGCCGAAGGCGATCGCGGTCAGGAGCGCCAGCTTGTGGGCGGCATCGAAGCCGTCGACATCGAGCGACGGCTCGGCCTCGGCGTAGCCCAGCGCCTGCGCCTCGGCGAGGACGTCGTCGAACGCGCGCCCGCTCGTCCGCATGGTCGACAGGATGTAGTTGCAGGTGCCGTTGAGGATGCCGACGACGCTCCGGGCGCGATTGCCGGCGAGGCCGTCGCGCAGCGCCTTGACGATCGGGATGCCGCCGGCGACCGCGGCCTCGTAGGCGAGCGTCGCACCGCTGGTCTCGGCGCGCTCGGCGAGGGCCGCGCCGTGGTGCGCGAGCAGCGCCTTGTTGGCGGTGACACCGGCCTTGCCGCGGCCGAGCGCGTCCAGGATCAGGTCGAGCGCGATGCCGTCCG
>CAYUKE010000490.1:0-1913 GCA_964445185.1 uncultured Geminicoccaceae bacterium | reverse complement strand
TTCACGAAGCACGGCATCAGCACGACGCTCGGTGCGACGTAGGCCGAGCGTCGAACCGTGCAATTGGGCACCGCACGAAAGCCTGCCTCTTTGAACCGCACCTCGTCCCAGCCGTCGAACTTGCTCGGGACCTTGTCCCACCACGTCGCATGTCCCGGGCCGCCCGGGATGGGCTCCATCTCGTAGAGGCGGAACGATAGCAGCACGGCCTTCTTCAGCCATTCGTTGACGTGCCAGCCGTCCGATCGTTTCTCGGCGACGCGATAGGCCCCGTGGTCGAGGCCGTCGAGCGCGCTGTCGACGGCCTGACGAATGTCGCCACCAGTCGCGCTCGAAATCTCGTCGCGCGCGGCGTAGGCAGTCTCGATGGCTGCCGCCAACGCCTCCACCGTCATCTGCCACCCCCGCGTCTCGTGAAAGCCGCGTGAAACTAACGGTTGTCTTTCGCCTGTCAATCGAGCCCGGTCTTTCGGGCGGGTCGCCGACCAGCTAAATCGGGCCCCGAGCTTTAGGAGCGTGCGGACTGATGAGCTTTCGGGCGCCCGTTGACGATCTCCTCTTTCAGTTGCAGCACGTTGCGGGCCTGGACGCAGTCGCCAGCCTGCCGGGCGTCGCCGAGGGCGTTGGTGATCTTGCGGAGCCGATCCTGAGCGAGGCAGCGCGGCTCGCCGAAGCCAAGCTCGCGCCGTTGAACGAGGTCGGTGACCGCGAGCGTGCTCGCTTCGTTGCCGGCCGTGTGGTTCTGCCGTCGGGTTACCGCGAAGCCTTCGCTGCTTTTGTCGACGGCGGCTGGAAGGCATTGCCGTTCCCGACGGAGATCGGCGGCCAGAACCTGCCCTGGAGCCTGACGCTCGCGGCCAACGAGATCTGGTTCGCCGCCAATCTCGGCTTCAGTAACTGCCCGCTGCTGATCCAGGGTGCCATCGAGGCGCTGTGGCATCACGGCACGGCTGACCAGCAGCGTCGCTACCTCGAGCACCTCACGGCAGGCCGGTGGAGCGGCACCATGTGCCTCACTGAGCCCCAGGCCGGTTCCGACGTCGGCGCGGTGGCCACCCGCGCCCAGCCCGACGGCGACCACTACCGGATCACCGGCACGAAGATCTACATCACCTTCGGTGAGCACGATCTGGCCGACAATATCGTTCACCTGGTGCTCGCGCGTTTGCCTGACGCGCCGCCGGGAACCCGCGGCATCTCCCTCTTCGTCGTGCCCAAGCTTCTCGTCGACGCCCACGGTCGAGCGGGCGCCGCGAACGACGTCCGCTGCATCGGGATCGAGGAGAAGATCGGCTGCCACGTCGCGCCGACGTGCGTCATGCAGTTCGGTGAGGACACCGGCGCGATTGGCGAGCTGATCGGCGCGCCGCACGAGGGCCTGCGCTGCATGTTCACGATGATGAACCAGGCGCGCGTCACCGTCGGCCTGCAGGGCCTGGCGATCGCCGAGCGGGCCTATCAGGAGGCGTGCGCCTACGCGGCGGGCCGGATACAGGGAAGCCGCCGGGGTGCGCCCGCGCTGATCGTCGAGCATCCGGACGTCCGCCGCATGCTATTGACCATGCGCACGCAGGTCGAGGCGATGCGTGGGCTTGTCTTGACCACAGGCGCGGCGATGGATCATGCCGCGCGTCACCCCGACCCCGAAACCCGCGCGCTGAGCCGTGGCCGCGTCGATCTGCTGACGCCGATCGTCAAGGCGTGGTGCACGGACCTCGGCAGCGAGATCGCATCCATCGGCGTGCAGGTGCACGGCGGAATCGGCTATATGGCCGATTGCGCTGCGTCGCAGCATTTTCGCGATTCGCGGATCACGCCGATCTACGAGGGCACCAACGGCATCCAGGCGCTCGACCTGGCCACGCGCAAGATGCGCGTCGCCGATGGGGAGCTACCGTGGCGCCTGTTCTCGG
>CAYUKE010000489.1:0-1913 GCA_964445185.1 uncultured Geminicoccaceae bacterium | reverse complement strand
CAGCGGCCTTCGCACTGGTTCTCCTGCGGGCACACCCGGCCGCACACGCCCGGCAGGCTGTTGAACGTCTTCACGAGCGCCAAAGCGTCCTCGAAACGACGCTGCGAGGTCAGCTGGATGACCTCCCGAATGGGCACGTTAACGGGGCACCCGGTCTCGCAGGTCGGTTGCTGGCAGCGCAGGCAGCGGTCCGCCTCGCCCATCGCCCGCAGCGGATCGTACCCGAAATTGACTTCGCGAAAGGTCTTGGAGCGCTCCTTGGCGTCCGCGATCGGCATCGGAGTCTTGTTAGGGGATATCACCGGCACGGTCGGTACCTCTCAGCTGATCTACCGGTTTCCTGCGTTCAGGCCGGCACGCGTTGCATCATCCGTCAGGGCTGTGCGGCAGCCGCCGCCTCGGCACGACAATGCGCTTCCTCGTAGCGCTGGAGCGCTGCCCCTTCCTCATCCCGGTACGTCTTGTTGCGACGGACCAGCTCGTCGAAGTCGATCATCGTCGCATCGAACAACGGTCCGTCGATGCAGGCGAACTTGGTCTCGCCATCCACGGTCACCCGGCAGGCCCCGCACATGCCGGT
The DNA here is from genome assembly GCA_964445185.1 of uncultured Geminicoccaceae bacterium. Taxonomy (GTDB): domain Bacteria; phylum Pseudomonadota; class Alphaproteobacteria; order Geminicoccales; family Geminicoccaceae; genus JAAAPF01. Next base: position 1,333 of record CAYUKE010000489.1, on the reverse strand, counting down.
CCCATCGATCATGATCGGATCGAGCGACACCAGCGTGGAGATGCCGTGCGGACGTGTGGTTGCGGCTACCGCTCGCATCATGACCATCGGACCGATGGCGATGATCTCGTCAACGGGCTCGCCCGACTTGATCAGCTCTTCGAGCTTGCCCGTCACGAGGCCCTTGTAGCCGCTGGAGCCGTCGTCCGTGCAGATGTGCACGTCATCGGCAGCAGCGCGCAGCCGATCCTCGAGGATCACCAGCTCGGCCGTGCGGGCCCCGACGATGGCCGAGGTGCGCGTCGCCTTCGACTTCAAGCCCTTGAGGATGGAGAGGATGGCAGCGGCGCCGAAGCCGCCGCCGACGCAGACGACGTGGCCCATGTCGCGCAACGGGGCCGGTTCGCCCAGCGGCCCCGCCAGATCGTGGAAGCGGTCACCGTCCGCGAGCTCGTTGGCCATTTTCGAGGTCGCGCCAACCTCCTGGATGACCACCGTAACCGTACCGGCCGCAGGATCGGAGTCCGTGATCGTGACGGGAATGCGCTCGCCACGATCGTGCACCCGCAGGATGACGAACTGACCGGGCTGCGCCGCCTTCGCCACGAGGGGCGCGTCGACCTCGAACAGCTTCGTCACGGGCGTCAGCCGGCGCGTGTGGAGGATCTCGTACATGGTGGCCTCTCTCACCCCGCTCGCGCCCGCCATCATAGGTCCGGATGTTCGTGCATGGCTTTGATGCGGCGCCAGCGCCGATCGATCTCCGCCTGTAGGTCGTCGAGCACATGCCTGTGCTCAGGCTCGAGCAGATGCTTGGTCTTGCTCATCTTGCCGAGCCAATCGGCGAGCGAGACGCGCGTGCCGAGCGCGTCCGGGTCATGGGTGATGGTGGTCTGGCCGTGCTCCACCTCGTAGAGCGGGAAGAAGCACGAATCGACCGTCGAATGGATGATGTTGGCGCCCTCGTCGTCGGGCGTCCCCCAGTTCAGCGGACAGAACGAGAGGATCTTGCCGTACACCATCCCCTCGTTTTTCGCGTACCACTGCGCCTTGGCGACCTTGCGCATCATGTCGGCGGGGAAGCCCTCGACGGCGCTGAACACGTACGGCATGTGCGTCGCCGCCATGATCTGCACGGTGTCCTTGTGCTGGGACCCCTTGCCTTCCTCGCTCTTGCCGACGTGGCTCGTGCTGGTGCGGTGGCCCAGCGGCGTCGAGTACGACATCTGACTACCGGTGTTCATGTAGCCTTGGTTGTCGTACTCGATGATCATCATGCGGTGGTTGCGGTGCGCGGTGCCGAGCGCCGGCCCCATGCCGATGTCCATGCCGCCATCGCCACTGATCATGACGA
>CAYUKE010000488.1:0-1935 GCA_964445185.1 uncultured Geminicoccaceae bacterium | reverse complement strand
GGTGTTAGAAGAGCGGCCCAGATGGCTGCTGGGCTCGCCAGCTTGGCGAGGTCGTTGCTGACTAGGCCTTGAAGAAACGCGAAGCGGTCGGCGCCACCGACGACCAACACCGCCCGATCGGGAAGTCTCGTCCAGGTTGCCATCGTTTACTCCGTTCACCGCACCGGAGAATGGGCGCAGCAGGCCTCGTCGTGAAGGGGGGTCATGGGGTGAGGAGGTCAGCGACGCTCGCGGCGGAACGTCCCTCGATATGCTGGCGGTGCCAGAGCGCGAGGTAGAGCAAGCGCCAGCCGAGCGCGCTTCGGCCATCCCGAAGCGCCTGCGCGACCTGCTCCGGCCGGCAGAGCTCGGCGATTAGCGGATGCTGGGCAACCAGCATCTTCACGTTGTCAGGTAAGGCGGCGACCCAGGTCCCGACCGGCACGGTGAAACCGCGCTTGCGGCCGAACGGGTCGCTGCCACCGAGCCGGCTCGCCAACCACTGCCGTAGGACCATTTTGCCGGTTCGGCCCTGGACCTTGGCGCGATCCGGCAAGGCGAAGCCGAAGGCCGCGATCGCCGGGTCGACGAAGGGCACCCGGCCTTCCAGGCCGTGCGCCATCAGACAGCGATCGACCTTCATCAGCAGGTCATTGGGGAGCCAGCCGTCGATGTCTCGGCGCTGCGCCGACTGCAGGCGGCTGTCGCCACGCCGGGCGGGCGGCACGTCGGCCAGCTCTAGCACGGCGCGGGCTGCCTCCTGGCGGAGGAGGCCACGACGTAGCGCGAGGCCACGGCGATGGTCCCGTTTCGGCCGCCACCAAGCCATGGCCTGCCGGTAGCGACCGTAGCCTGCGAACACCTCGTCGCCGCCTTCGCCCGAGAGAACAACCTTGAGTTCCTGGGCGGCCCGCTTGGCCAGCTTCCAGGTCGGCAGGATGGCGTAGTCGGCGAGCGGATCGTCCGTCGCGGCGACCGTCGCGGGCAGGAGGGTTAGGAAATCGTCCTCGTCGTAACTCACCGCCTCGAACTCGGCACCTACGGCGCGCGCGGTAGCCTCGGCGGCCTGGCGTTCGTCCGCCGCTGACGTGCCCGGAAAGCCTAGGCTGAACGCACGCACTGGTGCCGCATTCAGACGCGCCATCATCGCCAGCACGCTCGCGGAGTCGATGCCGCCCGAAAGAAACAGTCCGTAGGGCACGTCGGCGCGTTGATGTAGGCCAACGCTCTCACGGAAGAGCGCGTCGAAGGCTGCGATCGGGTTTTCGCCTGCGTCCCCCGGAGGCCATAGGTCCCAGGGCGTCCGCCCGTGCGCCGCCGGCTCCCCGCTCTCGAGGACCAGCACCTCACCCGGAGCGAGGCGTCTAACGTTGGCAAACACCGTCGCTTCGCCGGTGACGAACTGCTTGTCGAGGACTTCGGCCGCGCGCGAGAGATCGATATCGGCGTTGACGAGGCCGGAAGCCCGCAGCGCGCGAGGCTCGGACGCGAAGAGGAACGCGGTCGGCGTTTCGGCAATGTAGAGCGGCTTGATCCCGAACGGGTCGCGGCCGAGCACGACGCGGTCGTGGTCCGGCTCGTGGAGCGCGAACGCGTACATGCCGCGCAGGTGGCGCAGCACCTCCATGCCGTGCCGCCGCCAAACCGGAAGGACGACCTCGCTATCTGAGCGGGTCCGAAACGGATAGTCGTCGTACTCGCGGCGGAGTTCGACGTGGTTGTAGATCTCGCCGTTGACGATCAGGCGCTCGCCGCCGCCGCCGCTGATCGGTTGCTCGCCGGTAGCGAGGTCGATGATGGCTAGTCGCGTGTGGCCGAGCCCCGTTCGCCCGTCGATCCAGTGACCGCGACCGTCGGGGCCGCGATGGTCGAGCGCGTCGACCAATCGGCCCAGCGCCTTCGGATCGACGCGGCCAACACCCCTGTCTGCGGGACGAAGCCGCTCGAGGGCGCGCC
>CAYUKE010000487.1:0-1937 GCA_964445185.1 uncultured Geminicoccaceae bacterium | reverse complement strand
GAGGCGTCGATCGCCATGGCGGCGCGCGAGCTGACGGCCGGCCGGGTCGGCGCCCACGCGGTCATGGCGCAGCTTTCGGAGCTGCTGCTCGTCGAGGCTTTGCGCGCGCATCTCGAGCATGCGCCTCGACCGAGCGGCTGGCTCGCGGGCATGGCCGACCCTCGGCTGGCGCGCGCGCTGGCGCGCATTCATGCGAGCCTCTCCTCGCCGCCGGCGGTCACCGCGTTGGCCGAGGCGGCAGGCATGTCGCGGTCGGCGTTCGTGGCGCGCTTCACCGAGATCATGGGCGTTGGCCCGCGGCGTTATCTCCTCGACCAACGCATCGAGGCGGCGCGCCTGTTGCTCCGCGATACGGAACTTGGGCTGGCAGAAGTCGCCCAACGCGTCGGCTACGACGCGCCCGAGGCGTTCTCACGCGCCTTCAAGCGCGCATCAGGTCATTCGCCGGCCGATTGGCGCTCGGCCAAGTTGACCTGATTCCCGCGTCCGGCACCTGGGCCGCTGGCGCTTCGATCATGTCTTCTGGTCGTTGCGTCATTCAACGCCGCCGCCCTCAGCTCTATCCCGGTCGCCGCTTTCCGGGAGGAGTGACCGGCATGACCGCCGCGAAGCATCGCCGTGGACTGCCCCAGATGCAAGATGCCCGCCCGCTCACCGATGGCGGCATCGAAACGACACTGATCTTCCGCGACGGGCTCGATCTGCCATGTTTCGCTTCATTCACTTCCTCGCATCCGTCGAGGGACGCCGGGCGTTACCGCGCTACTACGAGCGTTACGCGCAGCTCGCGCGGAAGCAGCGCACCGGCTTCATCTTGGACAGCGCGACCTGGCGCGCGAGCCGGGATTGAGGCCAGCGGCTCGGCTACGGGGCGGAAGACCTGGCGCACGCGAACGGCCAGGCCGTGGCGGTGCTTTTCGAGCTGCGCGACGTCTTCGAGACGCACGAACCCTTCGTCATCAGCGGCAACATCGGACCACGCGGCGATGGCTACGCGCCGAACGTCATGACGACGGCGGCCGAGGCAGGTGCTTACCATGATACGTAAATCGCCACCCTGGCTACCGCAGGCGTCGACATGATCAGCGCCGTCACCATGAGCCACGCCGGCGAAGCGGCCGGTATCGGGCGGGCCTACGCTCGGCGCGGCTTGCCGCTGACCTTCTCATTCACCGTCGAGACCGACGGGCTCCTGCCGTTGGGCCAAGCGCTGGATGAGGCGATCCGCGCGGTGGATGCCGACCGCTACGGCGGCCCCAGCCTCTACATGATCAACTGGGCGCTTCCAGACCATTTCCGGTGCCCCCTGACACCGGACGCGGACTGGACGCGGCGCATTCGCGGCCTGCGGGCGAATGCGTCTCGCCTGAGCGACGCCTGCATAGGCGCCCAAGAGGCGTGTCGCACATCACCGGCTCACGGGCTGAGCCGTGCCATGTGAGCCGCCGTGAGGAACGAACGGAGGCGCGACGAGGCCGTTGCTAAGCGCCGCCCACCTCGGACCTTCCACACGGCTCACTGAACCACTGCCCGTCGATATCCCTGATCGACCGGCACTGCCGAAAGGACGAACACATGCACCAGCCACCCCAGGATCTGACGTCCACGTCCCTGCCCACCACATCGACGATCACCACCGACAACGGCGTGAACGTCGAGGCGCTGCTCGCTGCTCGCGAGGCCCTGGAGGCGACGCCGGAAGCCGGGCAGTTCACTTGGCGCGCGACCTGCCGCTGGGTCGACGGCGTGCACAGCCGCTCGACGATGGACGGATTCTACGGTCTTGGTGCCGAGCAGCGACACCGCCAGCCATTCACGATCGACGCCGACCACCCGGAGCTCTTCGCGGCAGCAGACCAGGGCCCGACGCCGGTCGAGATCGTGCTCTCTGGGCTGGCGAGCTGTCTGATGGCCGGCGTCGCCGCGGTTGCCCAGCA
>CAYUKE010000486.1:0-1937 GCA_964445185.1 uncultured Geminicoccaceae bacterium | reverse complement strand
GGCTGTCCCGCGACGCGCCGCCTTCGAGCACGTCTTGGCCACCGCCACCGTACAGATCGTCGTCGCCCTGGTTACCGAAAAGACGGTCGTCGCCGGCTAAGCCGCGCAGGTCGTCGAAGCCATCGCCGCCGCGGAGCACGTCATTCCCGCCGTCCCCCGACAGCTCGTCCGCGCCGTCGTCGCCATGCAGCTTGTCCGCCCCCGGTCCGCCGAAGAGTTGATCGTCCCCGAGGCCGCCGAAGAGGCGATCATTGCCTTCGCCGCCCTCTAGCATGTCCGCGTTGTCGACTTGGATGTCAGAATAGAACCAAATGTCGAACGGTGGCTCGATCGGATCGTCGCCAACCAACAGGTCATTGCCCCCACCGCCGATGAGATGATCCGGGCCGACATTGCCGTGGATGATGTCGTTGCCGGCTAAGCCGTCGATAGTCTCGCCGCCAAACGACTGGATGAGATCCGCGCTGTCGGTGGCCTCAAGGCCGACAACGTGAACAGTCGAGTCGTTCTCATACCTGATGAAACGCTCATCAACAGATATCGCCGTGTTTGAGTTCCAGGTTGGGCCAAGATTCTGCCCGTTCTCGTCAGCAGTTACCCACGTGATGGCGCCGGTCTGCAAATCCACAACGTAGCTGTTCGTTGGACTGTAACGTGAAAGATGATCCGCGTCACCATGCCCGTAGTTGGTTTGCTCGAGTAGAATGTACCGCCCGTCACCGAATGCCGCGGCCTCGCGCGGGCCGCCGATTCTGATAAACTCCCTGATGACGTCTCCATCGACTAGATTTACGATAAAAAGATCTGTTCCAAAGTCGTGCGGATCCATAAGTGAAAAAATCACACCTGTTTCGTTGTTCGTGTAGCCAATGATGTTGAATTCATGGTCTAAAGCAGCGATGTCGTGTTCAAATACTACTTCGTCAGAGACCGTATCAATCACGACCATTCGGGCTGGTTCTTCCCATGGCTGCGATGGGTCTTGCGCCAATGATTCCAGCCGGGTCACAAAGCGGCCATTCGGAGAGACTTCGCCCACGTGCAACGAGTCTGTGTTCAGTGGTTCCAAGCCGGCCGGCAGGCCGCTGTCTGCCGGATGCCGCTCTAGGGTAGAATAGTTGATCGGCATTTGAAATCCTCCAGTAGGTACATTTGTTATGGAGAATGCTATTCACGGAGATTGATGGCGCGATTGGGCAAGTATGCATTGATTTAGCGCATATATGGGACGCAAGCGGGGATCGTGTGTACATGAGAGCACGAATATCTATTTAGGATTGATCTGCGCGTAGTTTTGCACGCGTCAGTAGATGACGTTGCACCCACGCAGCCCACGCGTCCCGACGAGCCGCTAACCGTCTTACCCGCGTGGTGCCGGCGCGTTCCCGCGGGCAGACCAGCTCGTCGAGCGCCAGGGCAAGAATCTCCTGCTGTACGTCGTCCGAGATCTGGTTCCAGACTGGTCCGGGATGAGGTCGGCGATCCTTGAGGCCGGCCTCGCCGAGGGCCCGGTAGCGGTCGCACCGGCGGTGAAAGCTGCTTCTCGCCGATCAGGCACCACGGGCAGATGAAGTGTGGGGTTCGTAGACAGGGTTTCACCTCGCGGCACCTCGCGACGCTGGCTACCAGCATGAGAGATCACCTCAGGGTGGAGGCTGGTGGCAGCGGAGGGCGTGATGGACGTTCGCACGCGCTTGGCCTGGGTCACGTTCGACGAGGAGATCGGCAACGCCGGTGTCGTCTGCCGACGGTGTGGCATTTCCAGGCCCACGCTGCGGAAGGGGTGGCGTCGCTATCGTGACGAGGGCGTGGCCGGACTGGAGCCGCGCAGCCGGCGGCCGCATCACTCGCCTGGCCGCAAGGTCTTCGCGCGGGAGGAAGAGCTAATCCTGGAGCTGCGCCGCGAACGTCGCCTAGGCATCAAGCAGCTCCGCAAC
>CAYUKE010000485.1:0-1942 GCA_964445185.1 uncultured Geminicoccaceae bacterium | reverse complement strand
GTCCGGCATCGTCCGCGGTCATATTAGGACGATTCACAGCTACACCTACTACCTGAACTTTCTCGACGTCTTCCACAAGGATCTCCGGCGGGCGCGCGCCGCGGCACTGTCGATGATCCCGACCTCGACGGGGGCCGCCAAGGCCGTCGGCCTGGTGTTGCCGGAGCTAAAGGGCAAGCGGGACGGCGTCGCCATCCGCGTGCCGACGCCAAACGTCTCGCTCGTTGACCTGACCTTCATGCCGGGTCGCTCCACCAGCGCCGAGGAAGTGAACGCGGCGCTCAAGGCTGCAGCCGACGGCCCGTTGAAGGGCGTGCTTGCGGTCTCCGAGGCGCCACTCGTGTCCGGCGACTACAACCACGATCCGGCGAGCTCGACGGCCGACCTGACCTCGACCAAGGTGATCGAGGGCGAGCTGGTTCGCGTCGCATCTTGGTATGATAACGAGTGGGGCTTCTCGAACCGCATGGTGGACACGGCCGTCCTGATGGCCGCGCTCTGACCCACAGGACTTGACGTTGCTTCCCCGCGCCCAACTCTCCGTCGAGCTAAGGGCGCGGGGGCACGCAATGAGCAATCGCCAGGATACGCGGCTGATCCGGTTTCTGCTCAACCACGCGCTCACCGGCGTCGTCGTTGCCGCGATGGTGGTCTACGGGATCGTCCGCCTTGATCTGTTCGGCATCGGCTCCCTCGTCGCAGCGACAGCGCAGGGGCCGCTCGCGCTGCTGCTTCTTTTCTTCGGCCTTGCCGTCACCTTCGCGTCTCTCGCGATGGGGACCGCGATCTTTCTCCTACCGCGGGACGAAGACTACTGGCGCTGACTGCTCAGCTCGGCGTCGCCACGCGTCGTCCGTGGGTCCGATAGTAGATATGGTCGTCGATCTGCATCAACTTCCGCATGTGGTTCGCCCAACCGGGCTGCACGTAATCGGCGTGGTAGTGCGTTGCCCCACCAGTCGTATCCTCGATCTCGCCAGCCACAGCAGCTATCGACACGTGGACGATTGTCTTCCAGATCTCGCGGTCGCGACCGTTGGCGAAGCGGATGCGATCGGATCGACCATCGTGTGTCCACGAGAACTGCTTTGACTGCCAGACGACGTCGCAGACTTCGTCAGGGTAGCGCGAGTCGGCAACGCGGTTCATCACGACATTTGCGATTGCCACCTGATCATCCACCGAACTCCCGCGCGCCTCAAACCACAGGTTCTGCGCTAGGCAGGTGACGGCAGGTGTCTTCTCCGGCGGAAGCGACGCGGTTGACGCTTGCGCTACCACGACAGCCTGCAGCAATCGGATGGCGAGGTCGCCGATCATCCGGCCATTCTCCCAGGGTTGTACCGACTTTGGTGCACGCCAAACGAGGCCCGGCTTATCTCAAATTTGATGAAAAGAAATCAAGCGTTTTCCGAGGGTTAGACCCAATGAACCTCGGCGTTATTTGAGGTGATCTCAGAAAAACACGCTGCAACACACTGATTTGGCTAGTCGTTAACCACGCCAAGCAGGTTGCACTGCGGTACATGCCCACTTTGGCCCAACCGCCGCGCGCAGCTGTCGCATCGCGCGTTTCGTCGGCGCGTTAGCCTACACAGGGACGGCGCAATCTCGTCTCTTGCGGTCTTAGGTTTATTATCCTAGAATCCCTGGGTATCCAGTCCTCGCGAGGTCGACCCCCATGACGCACCTTGGCGCCACCCGACACGATCCCCACGCGCCGCTTGCGGCGCTCGCGAAGCGGGTCGAGAAGCTGGAGCAGGCACTCGCCAGCGCGCAGACCACGATCGCGCTGCTCAACGACCGTCTCGCCTGGGCCGAGGCGGAACTCGCGGCGCAAGCCAGCCCGTTCGCGCCCGTCGCCACCCCGGCACCATGGCGGGCGGAAGCCTAAGTTAAGCCCGCGCGCGAGCGGGCGCGGCTGCAAACCCGGCGTCGTGCC
>CAYUKE010000484.1:0-1944 GCA_964445185.1 uncultured Geminicoccaceae bacterium | reverse complement strand
GGGATTCGGCTTCTGGAACACCATGCCGACCCGGGCGCGCAGCTCGGCGACGTCGACGCGGCGATCGTAGATGTCGCCGCCGTCGAGCCGGATCTCACCCTCGATCCGACAGATATCGATCGTGTCGTTCATCCGGTTGAGACAGCGCAGGTAGGTCGATTTCCCACAGCCGGACGGCCCGATCAGCGAGGTGACCTCGTTCTCGAAGATGTCGAGATCGACGCCGAACAGCGCCTGCTTGGTGCCGTACCAGAGATCAACGTTGCGCGAGGTCATCTTGGTCTCGCGCGGGCCGGTGACCGCCACGTGGGTGGCGGTGGGCGCGGGGGTGCCGATGGCTTCGCTCATCTTACCAGGTCCTCTCGAAACGCTTGCGGAGATAGATCGCGAGGGCGTTCATAATCATGAGGAAGCCCAGGAGGATGATGATCGCTGCCGCGGTCTTTTCGGTGAAGGCGCGCTCGGGACTGTCCGACCAGATGAAGATCTGCACCGGCAGGGCCGTCGCTGGCGAGAAGGGTCCGTCCGGAACGTCCGCGATGAACGCAATCATGCCGATCATCAACAGCGGCGCGGTCTCACCGAGCGCCTGCGCAAGGCCGATGATCGTCCCGGTGAGAATGCCCGGGAGCGCCAGCGGGAGAACGTGATGCGCCACAACTTGGACGCGCGACGCCCCGACGCCGAGCGCGCCCCAGCGGATCGAAGGCGGGACCGCCCGCAGCGCCGCTCGCGTCGCCACGACGACGGTCGGCAAGGTCATCAAGGCGATGGTGAAGCCGCCGACGATCGGGGCCGAACGCGGCAGGTTCATGGTATTCAGGAACACCGCCAGGCCGAGCAGCCCGAAGACGATCGACGGCACGGCGGCAAGATTGTTGATGTTGACCTCGATCAGGTCCGTCCACCGGTTCTTCGGCGCGAACTCTTCCAGATAGACGGCTGACGCCACGCCGATCGGGATGGCCAACAGCGTCGTCACGACGATCAGCCAGAAGGAGCCGACCATCGCGCCCCAGACGCCGGCCATCTCCGGATTGCGGCTGTCGGCCTGCGTAAACAGGTTCCACGCGAAGACGGTGCGGATCCGATCCTCGGCTTCGAGCTGGTCGACGAGCGCGATCGTCGCGTCATTCACGCGCCGCTCGCGCTCCGGCAGGTTGCGATCGATATTGCCCTTGACCAGCTGATCGATGTCGGTGTGCGCGAGGACCCAGACGTCCTGGGTCGTGCCGATCAGCGACGGATCGTCGACCACCATCTCCTGCAGCTGCTGCGGCGTTCCGACGGAGATCAAACCGCGGACGAGGCGCCGCTCGCTGCGCTCGGTCAGCTCGGGAAACTTCGCGTAGAGCGAGTCGTTGGCGAGGCCGCGGAAGTCCGCTCGTTCGATCGTCCCCTGGAGCCTTGTGCCTTCAGGATCGAGCTCGGCCTCGACGAAATCGACGCTCAAACGCAGTTCCGTCGCGAAGAACGCGCCGACGCTCTTGAGGCCGATGTTGCCGATCAGCAGCGCGAGCAAGCCGATGGCGACGGTGATCGCGGCGATGCCGACGAGTTTGAGCCGCCGCTCCTTCGCGTAACGTTTGGCGAGACCGAGGTCCGCACCTTGGACGGACCGGCGGGCGCCGACCGTCCGGCCATTGGCCGTCGCGTCAGTCATACTTCTCTCGATATCTCTGCATCACGTAGAGCGCGATGATGTTGAGCAGGAGCGTCGCGACGAAGAGGACGAAGCCGAGCGCAAAGGCCGACAAGGTCTTCGCCGAGTCGAACTCCTGGTCGCCGGTCAACAGCGTCACGATCTGCACCGTGACCGTGGTGACGGCCTCAAGCGGGTTCGCCGTCAAATTGGCGGCCAGGCCCGCGGCCATGACCACGATCATCGTCTCACCGAAGGCGCGGCTGATCGCGAGCAGGAAGACGGCGATCACGCCAGGCACC
>CAYUKE010000483.1:0-1951 GCA_964445185.1 uncultured Geminicoccaceae bacterium | reverse complement strand
TCGGCGTTGTCAACGGTAAGGACGAAAGGCGGCGCTCCTTCGCGCGCCAGGAGATAGCTCATGGCGAGTGCGCCGCTCCGATGATTGCCCTCCAGGAAGACCTGCGGCTCGGAGAGGATGCGGACGTAGACCCCGGCGGCCCGCCGCCACACCGTGCCGCCTCGATTGCGCTCGTACCATTCCATGATGTCGCGCACGCCGCCGCGCTCGTCGTCGTAGAACGCGTCCCGGGTGGCTTCGATATGCCGGTGGGCACGCCGCCGCTCCTCGGGATCGCTGCCGCACAAGACAAGGTGATTGAGCTCGAGCAGCAGGCCCAGATTGCCCATCTTGAGCAGGTCGACCTGCTCCGCGAGCAACCGATCCACATACGCATAGCCGGCGAGCATGTTTTCGACGACGCGATCCGACATCTGGTCGCGTTTCATGCGCAGCCTGGCATTGATCTCCGGGAACGCCCCCTGCACGGCACGTAACTCGGCCTCTATCCGCGCGAGGCAGAGCCGTTGCTCATACACGATACGGACCGCCTTGGGGGCGCTCTGGCGCGTCGGGTCGGCTGCCTACCCCAACCGCGATGACACCTAAGCTCGGTCGGTCGATCAGTTCGTCAGCCCCAACGCTGTCATCGCACGTTCGGCGACGCTCGACGGTAGCGGAATGTAGTCGAGGTTGGCGGACAAAGCCTGACCATCGGTGAGGCCCCAGCGGGCAAAGTCCCGCACGGCGTCGCCTACAGTTGCATCAGGGTAGGAGTTGTAGAGCAGCAGCCAGCTGTAGGTCACGATCGGATAAGCACCGGAGCTCTGCGGATCGGGAATGAACTGCCGGAGGTCTTGCGGCATGTCGGCCAGCGCACCCGCCAGGGCGGCCTGACCCGTCTCGGGCGTCGCGTCGACGAACTCGCCGGCAGCGTTCTCCAGTGCGGCGATCGACAGACCCAGCCGGCGCGCAAAGCCCTCCTCGACATAGCCGATCGAGCCCCAGCTGATCTTGATGCGTCCTGCCACACCGTCATTGCCGATGGCCGTCATGGCGATGCCGGGCCAATCGACCAGCGTCGCGGCACCGAATCGCTCGTGCCAAACGTCGCTCACCGCGCTCAGGTGATTGGTGAGCGCAAAGGTGGTCCCACTGCCATCACGGCGGACGACCTGGGCGATCGTCAGGTCGGGCAGGTCGATCTCGGGGTTGGCATCGGCGATGACGGGGTCCTGCCAGTTCCGGATCTCGCCCAAGAAGATGCCGGTTACTGCCTCTCGCGTGAGCTTCAGCCCGGATGGCACGTCCGGAATGTTGTAGGCGAGCACGACCATACCCGCCGTCACGGGGATGAGCTTGGCGCCACGCGCGACCTCGGCCATCTGCGCGTCCGTCATCGCTGCGTCGCTGGCCCCGAAATCGACACCCTCGGCGATGAACCGGCGAATGCCTTCGCTCGAGCCCACCGCCTCGTAGGTGATGCCGACGTCCGGATGACTGGCGCCATAGGCATCGATCCAAGCTTCATACAGCGGCGCGGGGAACGTCGCACCCGCGCCTTCCAAACTCACGGCCTGGGACTGCGCACTCACGGTCCACCCGCTCGTCAGGAAACAGGCAACCAAGGCAACGCCAACGCCGCGACGACGGATCTTCATGGCCAATTCTCCGCAGGCCCTCGTGTTACTGCCGGCTCAGCTGAACTCGCCGCTGACATAGTTGCGGGTCAGCTCCTCGCGCGGACTGTCGAAGACGTCCTTCGTCGGCCCCATCTCCACGAGAAAGCCGGTACGGCCACCCTGTGAAATATCGACGGAGAAGAAGGCGGTTGTGTCCGCCACCCGCTGCGCCTGCTGCATGTTGTGGGTGACGATGGCGACTGTGTACTCGTTCTTGAGGTCGATCATCAGCTCCTCGACCTGCCGGGTGGCGATCGGGTCCAGCGCCGAGCACGGCTCGTCCATCAACA
>CAYUKE010000482.1:0-1956 GCA_964445185.1 uncultured Geminicoccaceae bacterium | reverse complement strand
CGAAGGGGATGATCATGATCCCCATCACGATGCCAGCCGCGAGGGCGCTCTGGGACGCGACATCCAGCCCGATGGCCTCGCCCATGGAGCGAATGAACGGTGCCACGGTAAGGGCCGCGAAGAAGCCGTAGACGACCGTTGGCACGCCGGCGAGAATCTCCAGGATCGGCTTCGCCCAAGCGCGAAAGCGCGGCGTTGCGAACTCCGAGAGATAGATCGCCGACAGCAATCCGATCGGGCCGGCGACAAGCATCGCGATCGTGCTGATCAGGAGCGTGCCGGCGAAGAGTGGGATTGCGCCGAAGGCGCCTTCGGCGGCGATCTGGTCCGCTCGAATGGCGGTTTGCGGGCTCCAGTGCAGGCCGAACAGGAACTCGGCCGGAGGTACGCGGCCGAAGAAGCGCAGCGTCTCGAACAAAACCGAGAAGACGATGCCGATCGTTGTCAGGATCGAAATCGTTGCCGCCGCGATCAGCGCATACACGACCCACTGCTCGACGTGGTTCCGTGCACGGAATGTGGTCGCAACCCGGCGCACGGCCCACGAGAACGTCAGCATCGCCAGCACGAGCGGGGCGAGAAACCGTATCGCGTCGCCGAGCACGGAGAGCCGCGCGTAGCGATCGCCGTCGTCGTTCAACGAGCGAATCAGTCGCCCACGGTCCACCTCGTCGCCGAGCAAACCGACCTGCTCAACGCTCGCAGTCACCAACGCCTGCCCGCTCGCGGCGCGCCGCACCTCGTCCGCGTAGAAGCGTTTGGCTTGCGGCGAGAAGGTCGAGCCGGGCGGTAACACCTGCTCCGCCTGCAACTTCTGGTCGAGATTCCCCATCACCAGCGAGCTGACGACAGGACCCTGGGCGAAGGACAGGATCACCCAAAGGACGAACGCTGGAAACAGCACCGCGAGCGCGAGGTACCAGCCGTGAAAGTGTGGCAGCGAATGAAGGTCGCCGACGCGACCGTCAGCCAGAGCGAGCGCCCGCGTGCGGCCAACGATGAACGCTGACGCCGCCAAGCCAGCCAGAACGACAAGCAGGACCGGGACGCCGACCCAAACCAGCAGCGCCAGAAGAAGGAGAAGGACGAAGACGCTGACAGCGGTGCCCGTCGCGTGGCTTCCGTGCGCGCGCTCGACGATGGTACTCATGCGAAGCTATCCGAGCAGTCGGTCGGACGGGGGCGGCAGGAGCCGCCCCCGGAGGAAGCATCAACGAACCGGGTCAGAGGTCGCTGGAGTACGTGGCGGGCATGGTAGCCGCCGGCGCATTCTGCTGGTCGTGGCGATCCTGCGGCAGCGGGATCAAGCCGCGGTCGGCAAGATAGCCGTCCTCGCCGGTCGCCTCGTCGGAGACGAACTCCTCGACGTACTCGCGCAGGCCCGGGATCACGCCGACATGCGCGACCTTCACGTAGAAGTAGAGCGAGCGCGACACCGGATAGTCACCGGCGGCGATTGAGTCGAAGGTCGGCTCGACACCGCCGATCAGGCTGCCCTGCACGACGTCGCGATTCTGGTCGAGGAAGCTGAAGCCGAAGATGCCCAGGGCCGCGTCGTTCGCCTGCAGGCGCTGAACGATCAGGTTGTCGTTCTCACCCGCCTCGATGAAGGAGCCGTCCTCGCGCATCGTGGCGCAGACCTCATCGGCGGTATCCTCGTCGAGATCACCGACGAACTCGCCACAGCCCTCTTCCATGACGAGCTCGACGAAGGCGTCACGCGTGCCGGAGGTCGGCGGCGGGCCGAGAACCTCGATCGCCGTGTCCGGCAGCGACGCATCGATGTCCGACCAGTTCTGGTTCGGGTTCGGGACGACCTCGCCGTCGACGACGACATCCTTGGCGAGCGCCTGCCAGAGCTGCTCGCGGGTGAGGTCGAGCTGGTCGGCGCCGGAGGCATTCGCGAGCACGATGCCGTCGAAGCCGACGACGACCTCGTGGATGCCGGCAACGCCG
>CAYUKE010000481.1:1656-1971 GCA_964445185.1 uncultured Geminicoccaceae bacterium | reverse complement strand
GTGATCAGCTGGGTCAGGATCTCCTGCCCCTCAGGCTTGCGGAAATCGACCGCGATCGAACGCTTGCCCTTGTTGAGCCCCGCCCAGAAAAGGCTTGTCTTGCCGTCGAGCGTCACCGGCCACCGGGTGTAGTCGAGGCCGCCGCCGATGGGATCAAAGCGGATGACGTCTGCGCCCATCTGCGCGAGGGTCATGCCGCCGGACGGCATGGCAACGAATGCCGAACCCTCGACGACCCGCAGCCCGCCCAGAATTCCCTGCATCACGCGCCCCCACGAAAGATCCGAATACCAGCAAGCTTTTGGCCCGCCGCGG
>CAYUKE010000481.1:0-1646 GCA_964445185.1 uncultured Geminicoccaceae bacterium | reverse complement strand
CCCCCCCCCCCCCCCCCCCGCCCCCCCCCCCCCCCCCCCCCCCCCCCCCCCCCCGCGACCGGTGATAGCTTCAGCGTGCGCCCGTGTCAGCCGGCGAACGTCGCAGTGGCCGTCATCGCGACGCTCGCATCGACCCGAATGGCCTTGAGGTCGAAGCCAGTCTCGGTGCGTTCGGCGATGAACCGCAGCGGCTGATCGACGAAGGCCGGATTGCGTGCGCGGAAGCTGAAGGCGCTCGCATCGCGTCCGGCGGTCCGCAGCGCGAGATCGAGCAGCTTGGAGGCGATCAGCGGGCCGTGCACGACCAAGTCCGGATAGCCCTCGACGCCGCTGGCGTAGGGCCGATCGTAGTGGATGCGGTGGCCGTTGAAGGTCACCGCAGAGAAGCGGAACAGGTCGACGGCGTCGGGCGTCCAATCCTCGACGACGTCGCCGGTCGGGAGGGTAGCACCAGCCACCGGCAGAACTTGCGCGGCGCCGGGGTTCAGATACACGATCGTTTGGCGCTCGGTCAGCGCAGGGCGGTCGTCCTGCACGAAGACACTGCTCGTCTCGACGAAGACGAGCTCGCCCGCGGCACCACCCTTCTTCGAGACGCTGTCGATCGTCGTCGTCCTGACGGCGGAGCGGCCGAGCGCCAACGGTGCGGCCCGCTCCATCGTGCCGCCGGCGAACATCCGCCGCTCGAGACGAATAGCCGGGATGAAGCCGCCGCGCTTCGGGTGGCCGTCGGGCCCGGTTGTCCCCTTGGTCACCTTGGGCAGGAAAAAGGCCCACTGGCGACCGAGTGGCAGCGTCGCGTCCTCTTCATAGCGGACGTCGCCCAGCGTGCTCGCGAAGCGGGCGGCGACTTCTGCATCGAGAACACTCGTGTCGGCCGCGGTACGGCCAACCGCTGCCTGATAGCCTGCGAACTCGTCCTCCGTCAGCGCTGCCGTGTCCGGCATGTCGACCCTCCTCCCATCGCTCGCCGTCCTTAAAGACCGAAGCGGCAAGCGTCTGCAACTTTCCGGAAGCGTGCTGCATCGAAGACGCGACGACCGGCGAGACCTAGAGTGCAGCGAGAAGCTCCGCGAGAGGATATGATGGCCCACGACTTCGATCTCTTTGTCATCGGCGCCGGCTCAGGCGGTACGCGAGCCGCGCGCATCGCCGCCGCGCACGGCGCCCGCGTCGGTATCGCCGAACGCAAGTATCTGGGCGGAACCTGCGTCAATGTCGGCTGCGTGCCCAAAAAGCTGATGACCTTCGCGGCCGCCTACGCTCATCACATGGAGGACGCCGCCGGCTTCGGCTGGGACGTCGGCGAGCGCCGGCACGATTGGCGCACGCTGATCGCCAACAAGGATCGGGAGATCGAACGCCTGAACGCGGTCTACGAGCGTCTGCTCGAGGGCCCGGGCGCCAAGCTCTTCTGGGGCGACGCCGTCGTCACCAGCCCGCATGAGGTGCGGATCGACGGGCAGAGCGTGACCACCGAGAAGATCCTCGTTGCGACGGGTGGCCGCCCCGTCCTGCCCAGCGTCTCGGGCGCGCAAGAGCACGGAATCACCTCGGATGACGTCTTCTATCTCGAAGACATGCCGAGGCGCGTGGTCGTCGTCGGCGGCGGCTACATCGGCGTCGAGTTCGCCGGCATCTTTGCG
>CAYUKE010000480.1:0-1975 GCA_964445185.1 uncultured Geminicoccaceae bacterium | reverse complement strand
TCAGGCAAGCCCCTGATTGCTGGTGAGTCCGAGCCCGCCGGAGGCACCCGGCCTCCCAACGCCGCACAGCCGTGACCGACAAGCCCCCTAGTGACCTGGGTCATGAGTTCGCTTAAGAATAATCCTCTGGATTCTGGGGGATGTCGCGATGCTTGGTCGGCCAGTAGTGAAGATCGATCTGTCGGATGCGGAGCGGACTGAACTGGAGGTCTTGAGCCGTCGGCGTAAGACCGGGCAAGCGATGGCGATGCGAGCCCGGATCGTCCTGCTGTGCGCCCGTGGCCAGAGCAACAAATCGGTGGCGACGACGCTCAGCGTGACGCCTCAGACGGTGGGAAAATGGCGCAAGCGCTTCGCCGAAATGCGCCTTGATGGGTTGTATGACGAGCCCCGCCCCGGCGGCCCGCGCACGATCGACGACGCGATCGTGGAGGCCGTAGTCATCAAGACGCTGGAGACGCAGCCCGAGGCCGCAACCCATTGGTCGTCACGCGAGATGGCACGCCAGACTGGGCTATCGGCCTCCAGCGTTCAGCGGATCTGGCGAGCATTCGGACTGCAGCCGCATCGGGTCGAGGGCTTCAAGCTCTCCACCGATCCCCTCTTCATCGACAAGGTCCGCGACGTGGTCGGGCTCTATCTGAACCCACCCGAACGTGCCCTGGTGCTGTGCGTTGACGAAAAGAGCCAGATCCAGGCACTCGACCGCTCACAACCGATCCTGCCGCTGCGCCCTGGAACGCCGGAGCGGCGCACGCATGACTACAAACGCCATGGTGTGACGTCGTTGTTCGCCGCCCTCGACATTGCCACTGGTGAAGTCATCGGCAAGTGCTACAAGCGTCACCGCGCCGTGGAGTTCAAAAAGTTCCTCGCCGAGATCGAGGCCAACGTGCCGCGCGATCTCGATATCCACATTGTCATGGACAACTACGCCACGCACAAGACGCCGGCAATCCGCGCCTGGTTCGCCAGGCGTCCGCGCTGGCATATCCATTTCACGCCGACCGGCGCCTCTTGGCTCAACATGGTCGAACGCTTCTTCGCCGAACTCACCGAACGGCAGATCAAGCGTGGCGCCCACCGCTCCACCAAGGAGCTGGAAACCGCCGTCATGGCCTACATCGAACACCGCAATCGTGACCCAAAACCGTTCACATGGGTTCGAACCGCCGATCAGATCCTTGCAGCCGTCAGACGCTTCTGCGAACGCGTCAATGCGCGTTCAGATTGTGCGGCGAAATCGTGACTCGGGTCACTAGCGAACAGTCGAAAATAATGTCGTCCTTGCCGTAGCCGCCCGTCATCCTTTCAGCTTTGAGGATGGTCACGCAGCAGCCTCCGGCGTCTTCTTATGTTTGGAGCCGCGGCCCAGATACGCCTCGATCACCGCCTCGTTAGACATGATCTCCTCGGACGTGCCTTGGGCAAGCACGGCGCCTTCCGCCATCACGATCACCGGGTCGCACAGGCGTTTGATGAACTCCATGTCGTGCTCGATCATGCAAAAGGTGTAGCCGCGCTCGCGGTGAAGGCGCTGGATCACATCGCCGATGGTGGCAAGCAGCGTGCGGTTCACGCCCGCACCCACCTCGTCCAGGAACACGATTTTTGCGTCCACCATCATCGTACGGCCAAGCTCAAGGAGCTTCTTCTGGCCGCCCGAGAGGTTGCCGGCACGCTCCTCCGCGAGGTGCGTGTGCGTCAAAAAATCTAGGATCTCGTCGGCCTTCTTGGCAAGCGCACGCTCACTGCGCGCAACAGCGCCCGGGCGGAACCACGCGTTGATGAGGTGCTCGCCCGCCTGGCTGGCCGGAACCATCATGAGGTTCTCGCGCACCGAAAGAGAATGAAACTCGTGCGCCAGCTGGAATGTGCGCAACAGACCCTTGGCGAAGAGCTCGTGCGGCGGCAGGCCGGTGACGTCGTCGCCATCAAGGCTCACGCACCCGTTTGTGGGCCGATAAAGGCCGGC
>CAYUKE010000479.1:0-2003 GCA_964445185.1 uncultured Geminicoccaceae bacterium | reverse complement strand
AGATCGGCGACCGGGCGGCGGGCGCGATCAAGTCCGGCGGCACCACCCGACGCGCGGCGAAGATGGTCGTCGTCGACGCCGACCACCCCGACATCGAGGATTACGTCTCGTGGAAGGTCATCGAGGAGCAGAAGGTCGCGGCGCTGGTCGCCGGCTCGAAGCTCCTCGCCCAGCACCTGAACGCGATCCTCAAGGCCTGCCACGAGGGCGTCGCCGATGGCGATGACCGTTTCGATCCGCAGCGCAACGCCGACCTGCGCCGGGCGATCAAGGCTGGACGCAAGGCGATGCTGCCGGAGGGCGCGCTGCAGACGGCGATCCTCTACGCGCGGCAGGGCTTCACCGAGATCGAGACGCCGACCTACGCCACCGACTGGGATAGCGAGGCCTATGTCACGGTCGCCGGCCAGAACTCGAACAACTCGATCCGCGTCACCGACGACTTCTTGAATCGGGTCGTCGGCAACGGCGACTGGAAGCTGATCCGTCGCACCGACGGCAAGCTGGCGAAGAGCGTCAAGGCCCGCGAGCTCTGGGACAAGGTTGCGCTCGCCGCATGGGCTTCGGCCGATCCGGGCATTCAGTTCGACACGACGATCAACGATTGGCACACCTGCCCGGCCGGCGGTCGCATCAACGCGTCGAACCCCTGCTCCGAGTACATGTTCCTCGACGACACCGCCTGCAATCTGGCGTCGTTGAACCTGATGGCGTTCCGCACCGCCGACGGTTTCGACCTCGAGCGCTACATGCACGCGGTGCGCCTGTGGACGATCGTGCTTGAGATCTCGGTGTTGATGGCGCAGTTCCCGAGCGCGCGCATCGCCGAGCTTTCCCACCGCTACCGCACCCTCGGGCTCGGCTACGCCAATCTCGGCGGCCTGCTGATGTCGCTCGGCCACTCCTATGACAGCCACGAGGGGCGCAGCCTCTGCGGCGCGCTGACGGCGATCATGACCGGCACGGCCTACGCCACCTCGGCAGAGATGGCGGGTGAGCTCGGTCCGTTTCCGGACTACGAGGCCAACAGCGAGGCGACGCTCAAGGTCCTGCGCAATCACCGCCGCGCGGCGCACGGGGTCAAGCAGGACTACGAGCAGCTGCACACGCGGCCGGTCGAGCTCGACGAGGCCAACTGCCCCTTCCCTGAGCTGGTCCAGGCAGCGCACGCGTCTTGGGACCGTGCGTTAGAGCTTGCCGATAAGCACGGGATTCGAAACGCGCAGGTCTCGGTTATCGCGCCCACCGGCACGATCGGGCTGGTGATGGATTGCGACACCACCGGCATCGAGCCGGACTTCGCGCTGGTGAAGTTCAAGAAGCTCGCCGGCGGCGGCTATTTCAAGATCATCAACCGGATGGTGCCGCAGGCGCTCGCGGTGCTCGGCTACGAGCCGGCCGAGGTCGACGAGATCGTGCGCTACGCCGTCGGTCACGGCACCCTCGAAGAGGCGCCCGGGGTCGATCACGCAGCGTTGCGCGCCAGGGGCTTCACCGACGAAGCTCTTGTGAAGCTCGAAGCGGCGCTGCCGACCGCCTTCGACATCAAGTACGTCTTCAACCGCTTCACCTTCGGTGACGACTTCTGCCGCCAAGTCCTTGGTTTCACGGACGCGCAGCTCGGCGACTTCGCCTTCGACATGCTCAAGGCGCTGGGCTTCTCGCGGGAGCAGATCGAGCAGGCGAACGCCTATTGCTGCGGCACCATGACCGTCGAGGGCGCGCCGCACCTGAAGGACGAGCACCTGCCCGTCTTCGACTGCGCCAACCCTTGCGGCCGGATCGGTAAGCGCTACCTCTCCAGCTCGAGCCACATCAAGATGATGGCCGCGGCGCAGCCCTTCATCTCGGGTGCCATCTCCAAGACCATCAACATGCCGCGCCATGCGACGGTCGAGGACTGCAAGGACGCCTATCTCGAGGCCTGGAAGCTGGGCCTCAAGGCGATGGCGCTCTACCGCGACGGCTCGAAGCTCTCCCAGCCGCTGCAGGCGCTCGTCCTG
>CAYUKE010000478.1:0-2008 GCA_964445185.1 uncultured Geminicoccaceae bacterium | reverse complement strand
GTGCCGTCCGCCGGCATCGCTTGGCGGACGGCACGGAGCAGCCGTGTCACGGCCGGGTCGTCATGGTCGTGGACGACGCGTACCAATGTGACCAGGTCGCAGCCTGTCGGCAGCGGATCCTCGAGAAAGCTGCCGCCGATGACGTTGGCGGCGACGCGAGCTTCGGCGAACTGCGGTCGCGCCTGCTCGATCACTGCCGGGAGATCGAAGAGGTTCAATTCAAGGGCGGGCGCGTGGCGCGCTACGGCCCGCAAGAAGGTGCCGTTGCCGCCACCGACGTCGAGCAGGCGACGGTGCCGGCGGAACGGATAGGCTGCGATAACGTCGTCAGCGATGAACGACTGAGAGGCCGCCATCAGCTCGCTGTAGGGCGCGACCTGCGCGGCTGCCAGATCGCTCGGACGGTGCGATGCGGCGTAACCCCAGTAGGCGCCGAGCTCTGATGACGTTCGCTCGCCGCGCAGCAGCGCCACCGGGTCGGCCAGGTCGGCGTAGAGCAGGCCGTGGTGCTCAACCATCTTCTTGATGCCCGCATTGTTGACCATGGCCGCGCCGAGCGGGCCGAGGCCGAAACGGCCACCGCTGCGATGCTCCACCAGGTCGAGGGACACGGCGGCGTCGAGCAGGCGGGTCATGCCGTCGAACGGCAGGTCAAGGCGCCGCGCCAGCGTCGCCGCGTCGAGCGGTCCCGATGCCAACGTTTCCAGAAGCTCAAGGCGCACGCAGGCGGCCAGCACCTGCGAATAGACGAAACCGGCGCAGAGATCGAAGAGGGTGCGCACACGCTGGTGCACGATCGGCCGGGTGAAGGGCAATGCCGCCGTGAGCCGCTGAAACGTATCGCTACCGAGCAGGCGATCGCGCAGCCCGGACCAGCGGTCGCGCCACGCGCCGAACCCCGCGCTGAGCCCTGCCCCTTCCGTCGCCGGCATCGTCAATCGCTCGTCTCAGGCGGCGCTGCGGCTCAGCTGCTTGGGCACGAGCCGCTTCGCCTCGCCGGCGACCAGGGCGCGCAGCTGGTCCGCACCTTCGCACGCGGGAATGGCGGCGGTCGCTGCCTGGACGAGGCCCTTGAGGCGCGAGAGCGCACCCTCGATCCCGAGCTCGTTGACAGCGCTCGGGCGGCCCAAAACCGTGTCCTTGCCGATCGGCTTGCCGAGGTCGGCTTCGTCACCCGCCGCGTCACGCAGGTCGTCGGCGACCTGATAGGCTTCGCCGAGCCGGTCACCGAGCGTACGCCACGGCGCGGGGGCGGCGCCGGCAGCTGCCGCGCCGGCTGTGCATGCAGCGACGAAGAGTGCGCCAGTCTTCTCGCGGTGGTACTCGGCAAGCGCTGCGTCGGGCTCGCTTTCCCAGGCCTGGCCCGCAACGATGCCGGATGGCACGCCAACGGCGCGGCCGACGATATCGACAAGGTTGGCGAGGCGCGGCGGCGTGCTGGCGGCGTGGCTGACGAGCGTCTGGAAAGCGAGCACGATTAACGCGTCACCGGCGAGCACGGCCAGCGGCTCGCCATAGGCACGATGCACCGACGGCTGACCGCGCCGTGTTGCCGCGTCGTCGAAGCAGGGCAGGTCATCGTGAACCAGCGAGGCGCAGTGGAGCAGTTCCAGCGCCGCCGCTGCGCCGTCGGTGACGACGGGACGGTCGTCGCCGCAGGCGTAGGCGACGGCGAGACACAAACGCGGCCGCACTCTGGCGCCGCCTGGGAACACCGCCGCGCGCATCGCGCCGGCGAGCTTCGGTGGACAGCCGGGGACATCGGCATGCTCGATGGCGCCGAGGAGCGCCTGCTCGATCCGTGCCGTAGCGACCATCGACGCCTCCCACCCTGACACCGTCCGCTCACCGCAAACGTAAACACGACTTGTCACTCTTGTGTGTCAAGAAATATAGACAGTCTGTCGTGGACGCAATCATCTTTTCGATGCGGCGGCGCCGGAGAGACCGAGCCATGAACCTGACCGAGCGAGCCCCTCCGCGGGCTGCCGGGGTAGGGACGTCGGGG
>CAYUKE010000477.1:0-2014 GCA_964445185.1 uncultured Geminicoccaceae bacterium | reverse complement strand
GGACGTCGCCGGCCGCACGGTCGTCGTCGTCGGCTCGGGCGGCAACGTGGACCTCGCGACGTTCCTCGCCCTCCTCCAAGGCGCCGAAGCCCGGCGCCGAGCGTCTGTGGAGACACGCCGATGATCGCCCCCGCCTTGCTCCTGCCTAAGGTCGTCAGCCTGGTGGATGCGGCCTCGGCCGTCGTCATGGAGCACTACGGCCGGCATGGCGCGGTGGCGACCAAGGACGACGCTTCGCCGGTGACCGTCGCGGATCAAGCCTGCGAAGCGCTGCTGGTCGCCGGCCTGCGTGAGCTGACACCCGATTTCCCCGTGGTCGCCGAGGAGGCGATGGCCAGCGGCGGTGCCGGCGCCGACGCGGCCGCAGCGGCCTGCTTCTGGCTCGTCGACCCGCTCGACGGTACCAAGGAGTTCATCAGCCAGAACGGCGAGTTCACCGTCAATGTCGGTTTGGTTCAGGCCGGCCGACCGCTCTTCGGTGTGGTCGCCGCGCCGGCGATCGATACGGCCTGGTGGGGGGCTCTCGGCCATGGCGCGACGCTTCGGGTCGGCGGCGAGACGCGCACGATCGAGGCGCGCGCCGTCCCCGCGGCCGGCCCCGTCGCGATGGTCAGCCGCAGCCACGGGAGCCCGGACGAGGAGGCATTTCTCGACAGCGAGGGCACGGCTGAGCGGATGGCCGCCGGCAGCTCGCTGAAGTTCTGCCGGATCGCCGAGGGCGTCGCGGATTTGTACCCGCGCTTCGGCCGGACAATGGAGTGGGACACCTGCGCCGCCCACGCCGTTCTGGCAGCGGCAGGCGGCAGCGTCAGCAGCCGCAGCGGCGACCCGCTAGGCTACGGCAAGCCCGGCTTCGCCAACGACGGCGGCTTCATCGCCCGCGGCCGCAGCTGAGCCCAAAGAGAAAGAGGCGTGGTCGAAGCGACCACGCCTCGAAATTCCTAATGGGAGAACCATGAAACGGCGCGGCTCAGCCGTGACGCTTCCAGGCTCTCGGTACTCAAGACGCTTTTCTCCTTCAGTGATATTCATCACTTGGTCACACCTGTCGTAGCCGGGGAGCACCCGCAGCGATGGCACTCTCGAAAGCCGCAGTCCGCGACGTCCTTGCGCGCCATCCGTGGTTCGCGGGCGAGAGCGGCGCCGTGCTGGATGCGCTCCTCGCGACCGGGCGGACCCATACCTATCCGCGCCATGCCGATATCTTCGCCAAGGCCGAACCGGGCGACAGCCTCATGATCGTGCTCGACGGCGCGCTCAAGGTATGGACGGTCTCCATCGATGGTCGCGAGACGGTGCTGAGCTTTCTGGCGGCGGGCGACCTCCTCGGCGAAATCGCGGCTCTCGACGGTGGTCCGCGGACGGCCAACGCGACGGCGATCGAGCGGATCGAGGCGTTCCTCTGGCGCCGCAGCGCCTTTCTCGAGGTGATGCGGCGCTATCCGGATTTCGCCTTGCGGGTCATCACGCTCCTGTGTGAGCGGCTCCGGCAGACCAACGTGATGATCGAGGCTGCCGTCCAGCTGCCGATGGATGCACGGGTCGCGCGCGGCGTGGTCAACCTGCTGCGTCGCTCCGGCCGCGAGACCGAAGCGGGCTGGCGCCTGGATTTCCGGCTGACGCAGCGCGATCTCGGCGCGTACGTCGGTCTTGCCCGCGAGAACGTCAATCGCCAGCTCAAGCTGTGGGAGGCCGACGGGCTGATCAGCCTGGAGCGCGGCGAGGTCATCGTCCGCGACCGCTCGGCGCTCGAGACGCTCGCCGAACTCGACGACGCCTGACCGGTGCGCCCGAGGACGGGCGCCTTGACTCGTCGTCGCCGGCTTTCTACCAGCCCGCGGTTGATGCGATGCAGCATCAAGGAACGTGCATGCCGATCAAGCTTCCGAGCGACCTGCCGGCGTTTCGCCAGCTCCAGGCCGAGGGCGTCCAGCTCATCGAGGCGAGCGCCGCGCATCTCCAGGACATCCGGCCGATGCGCATCGGGCTCGTCAATCTGATGCCCGACAAGCTC
>CAYUKE010000476.1:0-2051 GCA_964445185.1 uncultured Geminicoccaceae bacterium | reverse complement strand
CGGATGACGGCTTCTAGCTCGAAGACATGCCGAGGCGCGTGGGCGTCGTTGGCGCCGGATACATCGGCGGCGAGTTCGCCGGCATCTTTGCGCGCCTTGGCGCCGAAGTCACAATGGCTCATCGGGGGCAGATGATCCTCAACGACGCCTTCGATCTCGACGCCCGCCGGGTTCTGCAGGAGGAGTTGCAAAAACAGGGCGTGACCTACGCGTTCGACTGCCAGATCAGCAGCGTCGAGAAGACCACCGGCGGCATCCTCGTCCGGCGCTCGAACTGCCCAGCGATCGAGGTCGACCAGATCCTCTTCGCCACCGGCCGAGCGCCCAACGTTGAGGGGCTCGGCCTCGCTGAGGTTGGCGTCGCCATGACGGGCCGCGGCGCCGTCCAAGTCGACGACGACGGACGCACGAACGTCCCCTCGATTTACGCCATCGGCGACGTCACCGATCGGGTGCAGCTCACGCCCGTCGCCACCGCCGAGGGCCACGCCTTCGCCGACCGGCATTTCGGCGGAAGGCCGCGCCAGGTCAGCTACGAGAACATCCCGACGGCCGTCTTCTCCAACCCGCCGGTGGCCCAGGTCGGCCTGACCGAGCAGGCGGCACGACAGCGCTACGGCAACGATCTCGACATCTACTACAGCGAGTTCAAGTCCATGCGCTTCGCGCTCGCGGCGCGCGACGAGCGGACGATGATGAAGCTGGTGGTTCAGGCGTCGACCGATCGGGTCCTCGGCGCGCACATGGTCGGCCAAGATGCGCCGGAGATCATCCAAGGTTTCGCGGTCCCGGTCCGAATGGGCGCAACCAAGGCGGACTTTGACGCGACGATCGGCATCCACCCAACGGCGGCCGAGGAGTTCGTCACGCTACGGACGAAGCGCAGCACACCGACGGCGCAGGCTGCGGCGAGCTGAGCCGGATCTAGAAGTCGAACTGCTCTTTCAGTATGCGCTCTTCGAGATTGTGCTCCGGGTCGAACAAGACCTCGAGCGCCACCTCGCGATCCTGCCAGATCTCGACGGCGGAGATGTCGCGGACCTCGGTGTAGTCGGCGACGGCGCTGACCGGACGCTTCTCGGGCTGGTTGACCCGGATCGCGAAGCGTGCGGTGTCCGGGAGCAGCGCCCCGCGCCAGCGGCGTGGCCGGAACGGGCTGATCGGCGTGACCGCCAGGAGGTGGGCGCCGATCGGAAGAATAGGGCCATGCGCCGAGAGGTTGTAGGCGGTCGATCCGGCGGGCGTGGCGACGATGAGGCCGTCGCAGACGAGGTCGCTCAGGCGCTCGACATCGTCGACGACGATCGTCAGCGAGGCGGCCTGGCGGGTTTCGCGAAGCAGGGAGACCTCGTTGATGGCGAGCCCTTCCTGTGCCTCGCCGTCGGCGAGGAACGCACGCATGCGCAACGGATGCAGGGGCGTTCGCGCGGCGCGGCCTATGCGCTCGGCGAGGCCGCCGTCCCTGTAAGTGTTCATCAGAAAGCCGACCGTACCAAGGTTCATGCCGTAGATCGGCCGCGGTGCTGCGATCGAGTCATGCAAGGTCTCGAGCATGAAGCCGTCGCCGCCGAGCGGAACGAGGACATCCGCCTCCGCCGGCGCATGCTGACCGTAGCGCTCGATCAGCACCTCGAGCGCGGCCTTGGCGCGCGGCGTGTCCGCGGCGCAGAAATGAAGCCTCAAGGCCGTCTCCCTCGCCGGCGCTCGGCTTGTTCACAAGATCGCGCCCGCGTCCTACATACGAGGGTGGAGTTGACGCGCAAGAACGAGGGAAGGCCCGCTTGACAGAGCCACTCGTCGATCCGTTCCAGCGGCGGATCTCGTACGTTCGCATCTCGGTCACCGATCGCTGCGACTTCCGTTGCGGCTACTGCATGGCCGAGCACATGACCTTCTTGCCGAAGCGCGAGCTGCTCACGCTCGAAGAACTGGAACGGCTCGCGCGCGCCTTCGTCAGGCTCGGGGTGAAGAAGATCCGGTTGACCGGTGGCGAGCCCCTCGTCCGGCGCAACGTCATGGAGCTGGTCGACGGCATCGGTGCGATGCTGGGC
>CAYUKE010000475.1:275-2054 GCA_964445185.1 uncultured Geminicoccaceae bacterium | reverse complement strand
GCTGGCGATCCAGAGCGTCATCGAGCGCGCCGGACTGCCGACACGGGTGATGTCAGCCATCCCCATGGCGGCCGTGTGCGAGCCCTATATCCGGCGCCGCGCGATGCGCCACATGGAGAAGGGCCGGATCGTGATCTTCGCCGGCGGCACCGGCAATCCGTTCTTCACGACCGACACAGCAGCGGCGTTGCGCGCTTCGGAGATGGCCTGCGACGTCGTGCTCAAGGGAACGCAGGTCGACGGCGTCTACTCGGCCGATCCGAAGCGCGATCCGAACGCGCGGCGCTACCAGCGCTTGAGCTATCTCCGTGTTCTCGCTGATGATCTCAAGGTGATGGACGCGACAGCCATCTCGCTCGCGCGCGAAAGCCGGATACCGATCATCGTCTTTTCCGTGCAGAGCGAGGGTGCGTATGCACAGGTGATGCAGGGGCGGGGACCGCACACGATCATCACCGAAGAAGAGGACCAGGCCGCATGAGCGATGCCTCCACCGAGCCGGATCTCGGCGACTTGGAGCGGCGGATGACGGGCGCCGTGAGCGCTTTTCGCCACGAACTCAACAGCCTGCGGACGGGGCGCGCCTCGGCCTCGATCCTCGACCCAGTGACGGTCACCGCCTACGGCAGCGAGATGCCGCTCAACCAGGTCGGCACGGTGAACGTTCCCGAACCGCGGATGATCACGATCGCCGTTTGGGACAAGGGCAATGTCAGCGCCGTCGACAAGGCCATTCGCAATGCCGGCATAGGCCTCAACCCCGTCGTCGACGGCACCTTGATCCGCATCCCCATTCCTGAGCTGACCGAGGAGCGGCGCAAGGAGCTGGTCAAGGTGGCGCACCAATACGCCGAGCAGGCCCGCGTTGCCGTGCGCAACGTGCGCCGCACCGGGATGGATGAACTGAAGCGCTTGGAGCGCGACGGCCATCTATCCCAAGACGACCACAAGCTCTTCGCGGATGAAATCCAAGAGCTGACCGACCAGCACATTCAACAGATCACCGATGTGCTGACGGCCAAAGAAAAAGACATCTTGACGGTCTGAGCCATGAGCCCGCAGCCGATGCCACGGGCGACGCCCGAGCCCGGCAGTTCCGAGCTGCCGGTCCACGTCGCCTTCATCATGGACGGCAATCGGCGCTGGGCACGGGCGCGCGGCCGCCCGCCGGTGTTCGGTCATCAGCAGGGGGCGAATGCCGTCCGCGCCGTGCTCGAGACGGCCCGCGATCTCAACCTGCGCTACATCACGCTCTACGCCTTCTCGGCCGAGAACTGGAGCCGGCCGAGCGACGAGATCAACGGTCTGATGAACCTGTTGCGGCTGTACCTCCGCCGCGAGCTGGCGACGATGGCGAAGAACAACGTGCGTCTTCGGTTCATCGGCGACGTCGAGGTCTTCGACGACGACATTCGCGCCCGTATCGACGAGGCGGTGCTCGCGACCCGGGCCAACACGGGGACGCTGGTCACCTTGGCGCTGAACTACGGCAGTCGGCAGGAGATTGCTCGGACCGCGCGCGAGCTTGCGACCGCCGCCGCGGCGGGCGACCTTGATCCGGCAACGATCTCGCCGGAGCAGTTCGGTCAAGCGCTCACCGGCGGCGTTCCCGATCCGGACCTGCTGATCCGAACCAGCGGTGAGCAGCGCGTCTCGAACTTCCTGCTCTGGGAATTGGCGTACACCGAGTTCGTGTTTCTGCCGGTGAGCTGGCCGGACTTCACGCACGACGAGTTTCGTGGGGCGCGAGGCGAGGTGGCCCCGCGCGCGGCGGCCGAC
>CAYUKE010000475.1:0-265 GCA_964445185.1 uncultured Geminicoccaceae bacterium | reverse complement strand
GGTTTTTCTGCGGGGTTGGTGGCGGTACTTCAGGCCCGAGGTGTTTGGTGCGGGGCGCGCCGTGTTCGCCCGGGGCTAGCGCCGCTACGGTGCGTCGTGTGGCTGAGACGACCCGCCGCGAGCTGATCGAGCGCGTCGTCTCGGGTCTGGTGCTCGCGACGATCGTCGTCGCCGACGCCGTCATCGGTGGCTGGAGCTTCTCGATCCTCGTCGGCGCCTTCGCCGTCCTGATGGCCGTCGAGTGGGGACGCCTGGTCGCGAGCGT
>CAYUKE010000474.1:0-2062 GCA_964445185.1 uncultured Geminicoccaceae bacterium | reverse complement strand
CATCTTGATCGCGCCGCAGGGGCATTCGGCGGCGCAGAGGCCGCAGCCCTTGCAGTAGTCGAGGTCGATCTTGAAGCGCTTGCCCGGGCCGAGCTTGAGGACGGCGTTGTCGGGGCAGACGCCATAGCAGTTGTCGCACTCGAAGCAGTTGCCGCAGGACAGGCACCGCCGCGCCTCATAGAGCGCGTTGGTCTCGTCGAGCCCGCCCTTGACCTCCTCGAAGGTGGTCCGCCGGCGCAACGCGTCGAGCTGCGGCTGCACGGTCACCGGCGCGTCGGTGTAGTACCAGGTGTTGAGCTTGTCGAAGCTGGCGAGCTCGACCTCTGCCGGCGGCGCGTAGTCCTCGCCACGGAGGTAGGCATCGATGCAGCGGGCCGCCGTCTTGCCATGCCCGATGGCCACGGTGACCGTCCGCTCCGCCGGAACCATGTCGCCGCCGGCGAACAGGCCCGGATAGCCCGTCATCATCTGGCCGTCGACCTGGATGACGCCATCCTTCGCGATCTCGACGCCGGGGACCTTGGTGACGAACGAGGTATCGACGTCCTGACCGAGCGCCATCACCAGGGTATCGGTCTCGATCGTCTCGAACTCGCCCGTCGGCTGCGGCCAGCCCTCGCCATCGAGCGCCATCTTCTCGACAACCAGCGAACCGCTGTCGTCGATCTCCTTGATCGTGCGCAGCCAGTTGAGGACCACGCCCTCCTCCAGGGCCTCCTCGACCTCGAAGTCGTGGGCCGGCATCTTCTCGCGCGTTCGGCGGTAAACGATGATCGCCTCGGCGGCGCCGAGCCGCTTCGCCGTTCGCGCGACGTCGACGGCGGTGTTGCCGCCGCCATAGACGGCAACACGGCGGCCGAGCAGCGGCGGGTTCTCCGAGGTCTCCATGTCGCGGAGCACACCCACCGCATCGAGAATCTTGCCGGCGTCCGGCGCCGGGATGTCGACGCGTTTCGCCAAGTGCGCGCCAACCGCCAGAAAGACCGCGAAGAACTCGCCGCCCTCCATCTCCGCGACGATGTCCTCGACCTTGTGGTTGAGGACGATCTCGACGCCCATCGCCTCGATCCGCTTGATCTCGGCCTCGACGACGTGCCGAGGCAGCCGATAGGCCGGAATGCCGAAGCGCATCATCCCGCCCGCCACCGGGCCTGCCTCGTAGACGGTGACGCTGTGGCCAAGGCGGCGGAGGTGGTAGGCAGCCGATAGGCCGGACGGGCCGGCGCCGATGACCAGCACCCTCTTGCCGCTCTCCGGCGCGGCAAGCTCGGGCACCCAACCCTGCTTGATCGCCTCGTCGCCGAGGAACCGCTCAACGGCGTGGATGCTCACCGCCGAATCGATATGCTTGCGGTTGCAAGCCCCTTCGCAGGTGTGATAGCAGGCGCGCCCCATGATTGCCGGGAAGGGGTTGTCGGCCACGATTTGCCGCCATGCGCCCTCGTAATTGCCCTCCTCGGCGTAGCCGAGCCAAGCCTGGATGTTCTCGCCCGCGGGGCAGGCCTGATTGCAAGGGGGGAGCCGGTCGAGGTAGATCGGCTTTTCGGTCCGCCACGACCCGGTCTTGTTGGCGAGGCTGGAGGCGGCGTCGAGCGTGATGGCGAAGGGAACCGTCGGGTGCAGGACGCTCATAGGGCGGGTTCCTTGTCCTCGCGGAGCAGGTCGAAGCGCTTGATGTTGTGGTCGGCCATGCGCTGCAGCGCCGAGATCCGCGCGTCGTCGCGCTCAGGCTTGAAAAGGTGCGCGAAGCGCTTCTGGGTCTTGAGGTAGTCCTCGACGGGCACCTTGCGGCGGATCGGCAAGGAGCCGGTCACCAGCCCCTGCTCCCCCTCCCACAAGGGGAAGAGACCCGATTCCGAAGCCAGCCGCGCGATGTGGATGGTCGCGTTCGCTTCGGAGCCCCAGCCAAGCGGGCACGGCACGAAGACGTGGATGTAGCGCGAGCCCTCGAGGCTCATGGCCTTCTCCACCTTGCGCTCGAGGTCGTGGAGGTTGGCGACGGAGGCGGTGGCGACGTAGGGGATGTTGTGGGCGAGCGCGATGAGCGGCACGTTCTTGCCGG
>CAYUKE010000473.1:0-2063 GCA_964445185.1 uncultured Geminicoccaceae bacterium | reverse complement strand
GGCGCAGTTCCGCCGATACTGTCGACCTCGTCGGCAACGATCCACTCGATATTCGCAACCAACGCCGGTTCGTCGCCTGAGGCGCCGCAGTCGCCGGCAAGGCGTTCGAACATCTCGCGGCACTCTCGGGCTGCCAGGATCGCCGCAGCTGCACAGTCGCGCGCCACATGGGCGATCCGGAACAACGCCGCGCGGAAACCATGCAACGTAAACGGCGCCACCGGAACGGTAATCAGCCCGGCCCGCGCACACGCAAACAAGCCGACGATCATCTCGATTCCCGGAGGGAAGACGAGCAAGACACGACTGCCCGGTGTAAGGCCCGGCCGCTCCGACAAGTGGCGCGCGACCGCGTGGACCCGTTCACGAAACGCTGCATAGCTGTATCGTTCGACTTCCTTGCCTTGCGCGTCGAGAAACGAGAACAGCAGCTTATCGGGTACTTTTTCGACCCAATCTTCAAAGAGCTCTAAAACCGACGTCATCCCGCAATTCCCTTGGGTTCAGCTTCGGCGGAACGCGCCCAGCCCCGGACCGCTATCGCAATTGGATGCTGACGGATGAGAGCCGTCTGTCAATTGAGCGAAACTCGACATCAATGGCTTCTCGGATCGACCACGCTTCGATCGTGGTCCGCGGCTACGGTCCAACCCCTGATATCGCTGTGACGTTCGCCATCGCTCCGTCGCGGGGGCGCAGAATGATCTTTGGCCCAGGCTTTAGTTCTTGTCCGTCCGCGATCCGAAAATCGAATGCCCGCAAAAACACGTTCATGATCATCAGCATTTGCAGCATAGCGTAGCCCGCGCCAATACAGGTTCGCGGGCCACCGCCAAAGGGAAGATATGTGAAGTCCCGTGTAGTTTTGCGATCGGTGGGACCGATACGATCCGGCACGAAGAGCTCCGGGTCCTGCCAATTCGACGGAGCATGGTGCGCGCCATAGAAGAAGGCGATGACCGTTGTCCCCGCGGGAACGACGATATTGCCCGCCCGGTCGTCCTCAACTGCGACACGGTCGACCATCCAGAAGGGCGGAAAGATCCGCATCGATTCCTCAACAATTCGGGTGTTATAGGGAAGATCGGTGAGGTGGTGGAGCGCGAGCCGCTCTGTCCCGACCACACGCTCGAATTCGGCGCGCGAGGCGACAAGGCGGTCCGGATGCCTGCCCAACAGGTAAAGCGTCCAGGTCAGTGCGTTGGCCGATGTCTCGTGGCCGGCGACGAGCAACTGCATCGATTCACAGAGCACTTGCTCGTCCGTCAGCGAGTCGCCAGTGTCGGGATCCGTCGTGTCGAGCAAAATCTGGAGCAGATCCGATCCGGCGGGAGCCGGCTGGCGGCGGCGCTCCCGAATGTGCCTGAGAAGGATAGCATCGCCTCGACGCCGAAGGGTTTGATGTCGGCCCGTCTCGCCTGACAAGGCGAACCAGGGTATGAGGTACGGCTGCACGATCTGCCGGACGATAAACGCCTGGATGGCAACGATCGCCTCGCTGATCTCACCGATCTCGTCGACGGTCATGCGGGCTCCGAACAACGAGCGCGCAACCATCGTGAAGGTGATCTCCATCATTTCCCGGGCGAGATCGACGGGCCCCGCTGCCGCGAGCGGACGAAACCGCGCAAGGCTCTCGTCAATAGAGTCGTTCATCCCGGCGCTCAGAAACTCCAAGGCGTGCGGCGCGAACGCTTTCTGGATGAGTCGGCGCATTCGAAGCCATTCCTCTCCGTGGCTGGTCAACAGCCCGTGGCCCAGAAAGTAGCCCATGCGTCTAACCTGAATCTCAGACTTGCGGTAGTTTTCGTGGTTATCCTTCAAAATATGGCGCAGCAAAACAGGATTCTGGGTGACAAGTACGGGCTTCATCCCGCCGAAATAGTAGTAATAGTCTGGTCCCAAAGCCTGCATGTGCCGATGAAATACGGAAATCGGATCAGCGGCCATCTTACGCGATTCGCGGAACGCAGCTATTCGGCTTACGGCCGGAACGTCTCGCAACGAATGAGTATGATCGTGCTGATCCATGAGGACGTCCCGTCCCTATTTTGTGCTTGGAT
>CAYUKE010000472.1:0-2084 GCA_964445185.1 uncultured Geminicoccaceae bacterium | reverse complement strand
AACGTCCTCACCATCGACGACATGGAGAAGATCGGGCTGGAGCGAACCGCCGAGATCGCGCTGGAGCTGGCCTGGGATGGTGCCGACGCGGTCTACGTGAGCTTCGACGTCGACAGTGTCGACTGCGGTTTCGTCCCTGGTACCGGCTGGCCGGAACCCGGCGGGTTTCTGCCTCGTGAGGCGCTGAAGCTGCTGGGCCTCGTCGCCAAGGAGGGAATATGTGGCCTGGAGGTGGTGGAGGTCAGCCCGCCCTACGACACCTCCGACATCACCGCGCTGCTGGCGACCCGAGTTGTTGTCGAGGTCCTCGGCGCCATGGTCGCGAACGGAACGCTCGGCAAGCACAGGACGATCATCGACAATCCGGTGAGCTTCTGATGCATGACGCGCCCGGCCCAGGGCACAACGCGCGCCGCGTCGTGCAGTGGCAAACGCCGCACTTGGCAGACCGGTCGACGTCGGCGGAGGCTGCCAGCGAGCCCGATCTCGACCTGGTCGAGCAGGCGTTTCTCGAGGGGTTCCGCAGCACGTCGGATCCGGTGAGCTTCCTCCGGCTGGCCGGCATTCCCCTGGCGCTGGCGCTCCACGACGGAGGCACGGCGCATTTGCTGCGCGTCGAGGACGAGGAGCGCTGCGATGTCGGCGCCGTCAGCCCAAAGCTCGGCGGCGGCCATATCGTGCGACCGCTGCCGGCGAAGCTGGTCAGCCGCCGGCGCCGTCTTCGCTTCGTCTACCAGGCCGACGACGAGACCGCGGTGGCGCTGACCTTCGACGAGGCGCGCACCGGATCGAGCGTCGACCCTGCTTCAGCCCCGAAGGTCTCTCAGCCGCGTTGAAGGCTGCGCCGGTAAGCGCGCCAGCCGCCGTGCGCGCTGATGTCCTCGGCGCTGGCGACGGCGACGGCCTCGGCGAGGAAGCCGCTAGTCTCCGTGCCATCGGCGAGGCGAATTCGGCCGATGCTAAGGGGTGCTGGGATCGCCGCGACGAGACGCCCGAAGGCGCTCGGATCCAAGGCCCAGACCTCCGTCTCGATGCCAACACCCGCCGCGTCGGCGACGCGCAGCAATCCCGGACGCGCGGGCTCGCCGGGCAGCGCGAAGAGCCGGTAGTCGGGGGTTGTGGTCGTTGTCCGCAGGAGACGGGCGCCGGCGTCGCGCAACTGCCCATTGAGTGCCATGCCGGATAGGTGTGCGCCGACGACGGCGAGCTCGATCTCATCGAGCCCGGCCTTA
Source organism: uncultured Geminicoccaceae bacterium (assembly GCA_964445185.1). Lineage (GTDB taxonomy): Bacteria > Pseudomonadota > Alphaproteobacteria > Geminicoccales > Geminicoccaceae > JAAAPF01. The sequence goes on along the minus strand of CAYUKE010000472.1, from coordinate 852 downwards.
CCGCCGAGCGTGGACACCCCGGTCATCGCGCGCGCGAGCGGTAGCAGCCGTCCGTCCTCGCCGCCCCGAGCAAGCAGCGTAAGGCTCGCGGGCCCGCCATCGCTGCGCGCCTCGGTCGGGATGGTCACGGCGCAGAGGTCCAAGAGGTTGGCAAAGTTCGTGTAGGTGCCGAGTTCCCGATTGGGCCCAACCGGATCGGCTGCGACCTCGGCCAGCCTCACCAGGCGCGGGATCGATGGCACCGCGAGAAGATCGATGCCTGTCAGCGCGAGGTCGATCTCCCGACGCAACGTCGCCAATCGGTAGCGATCCGCGAAGGCCGCCGCGGCCGACATGCCGGCGGCGGGCGCGATGATCGCCCGCGTCGTCGGGTGCAGCGCGTCCGGCGCCTGCTCGAGCAGATCGCGCGTGGCGACGTAGCGTTCGGCCAGCCAAGCGCCTTCGTAGAGCAGCCCTGCAGCTTCGTAGAAAGGCGCGAAGTCGAGCGCGCGCAGCTTGCATCCCTGGGCCTCGAGGTTGTCGAGGTCCCGCGCGTAGGTCTCGGCATGGACGCCGTCGCCGAAGAACCGGCGACTCTCAGCGTCGGGCACGCCGACGGTGAGAGTAGCGGGCATCGCCTCGTGCCCACGCGGCTGGCGCGAGTTCGCGAATGGGTCGGCCGTGTCGAACGCCCAAAGGGCGGCCGTTGCGGTCCACGCATCTTCGACCGTCAGGGCGAAGACCGATACGCAGTCGAGCGTCCGGCACGCCGGGACGACGCCGACGGTCGAAATGGCGCCGCAGGAGGGCTTCCAGCCGACGATGCCGTTGAGCGCGGCTGGCACACGGCCGGAGCCGGCTGTATCCGTGCCG
>CAYUKE010000471.1:0-2086 GCA_964445185.1 uncultured Geminicoccaceae bacterium | reverse complement strand
CGAGTGGCTCTCAGACAACGGCCCGCCCTACACCGCCAACGAGACGAGGGCCTTCTGATCTAGCCCCCGTTTGAACCGGACACGTCCGAAAGGACGAAACCGATGCCAAACGAAACCATTGAGCTCGAGCCCGCGAAGCCGGGGCGACGCCGACGCTACACCGCCGAGCAGAAACGAGCCCTGCTGGACGAAGCAGCCAAACCCGGAGGATCGATCTCCGAGACGGCGCGTCGGTATGGCGTCGCCCCGAGCCTTCTGTTCCAATGGAAGCGAGTCATGGACGACGCGACCAACAAGAGCCTGAAGGCCAACGAGCAAGTCGTACCGAAGAGCGAGCTCAAGAAGGCGCAGGCCCGCATCCGCGAGCTCGAGCGCATGCTCGGCAAGAAGACGATGGAGGCCGAGATCCTCAAGGAGGCGGTGGCGATCGCCAAAGAAAAAAAGTGGATCTCGGGCGGCAACTCGCCCGACGAAAGCAATGGCCAGTGACCCGCGTCGCAGCGGCTCTGGGCATCTCCAGGCCCCATCTGGCGAGCACGTGGGACGCTGAGCCCAAGCCCAGGGCGGGCTACGACAAGCAGGGCGACGCCGAGCTGCTCGAGCGCATCCAGGCGATCGTCGAGGCACGGCCAACTTGCGGCTACCGTCGCGTCACCGCGCACCTCAACCGGCAGCCCAACGAGCCCCGCGTCAACCACAAGCGGGTCTACCGGGTGATGCGGAAGGCCAATCTGCTCCTCGCGCGGTATGGGCCCAAGCCCAACCTCAAGCACGACGGAAAGATCATCACGCTCGCCAGCAACATGCGCTGGTGCAGCGACATGTTCGAGATCCGCTGCTGGAATGGGGAGAAGGTGCACGTCGCCTTCAGCCTCGACTGCTGCGACCGCGAGGCGATCGGCTGGGTCGCTGCGAACCGGCACCTCGACGGTGCCGATGTCCGCGACCTGATAGCACTGAGCGTTGAGGCTCGCTTCGGTGACCAGCCGCCCAAGACGAGGGTCGAGTGGCTCTCAGACAACGGCCCGCCCTACACCGCCAACGAGACGAGGGCCTTCGCTTCTGGCTGCGGGTTGGCGCCCAGAAACACTCCCGCGTACTCGCCCGAGTCGAATGGCATGGCCGAGGCGTTCGTGAAGACGATCAAGCGCGACTACGTGTACTTGGCCGACCTGCCCGACGCCGCAACCGTCTTGGCCTTGCTTCCAAGCTGGTTTGACGACTACAACGAATACCAGCCCCACAAAGGGCTCAAGATGCTCTCACCCAGGCAATTCCGCCGACTTCACGCAAACTGAGAACGTGTCCGATTTTTCGGGGGCAACTCCAAAGTGAATGAGACGATGGTGAATCGCGCTCGTGAGCGCCGGGTCGGTACTCGCCCGAGCGGCCATCGGCTCCATGCTCTTGCGCGCGCCGTCGGAGAGTAAGCCGGCGGCGTAAGTGGCGAAGGAGGCCCGCTGGCGCTTGTCTCGGAGCGTCGCGCCGATCGTGTCGAGGTACACTTCAAAGCGTTTTGCCGTCGCAGTGTCGAGGCCGGAGGGGTCCATGACCCGCTTAGATCATGGCTCGAGCGCGCGTCCAAATATCCCGCGAAATTGGCAGCAGCAGTGTTAAGAGAAATGAACTGGGAAAACCGATGGGCGGTGATGGCGCTGGCTCTGTCGCGGATGCGGCGGGGCGAGTCGTCGGATGTGGGCGGGCGAAAATGGGCAGGCAGGCGGAGCCAGCAGCGTTGAGATCGGGCGGGACTGGACAGGCGCGGTAGGCCACGAGCGGGGCGACAACGACGGCGGGCGTAGGAGTCTCGACGAGCCCGCAGCACGGCGGGTTCGACAGCCCGCAACACGGCGGGCTCGACAAGGATGTGGCTGGCCAGTGCTCAAGCCCACAACAGGAGTTGTCCGGGAGGCATGAGTCGTGGTGGAGGGCGTGCGCGGTGAAGCTCGGCGGCGATGTCGTCCGGCGTGCTGCCGTCGCTGCGCCGAGCAGCTTCGTGTTCCGTTCTCCTGCAAGGGGCGCGGAGTGTGTCCCTCGTGCATCGGTCGCCGGATGGCCGAAGGCGCCGCCTTGATGGTCGACCACC